>SVFE01000061.1 GCA_015057055.1 Lachnospiraceae bacterium
ACCAACCTTCCCTCCACCGCCTGGTTCTCTTTTTTTTATTTCAGGCGGTGACAGCCACTCTCTTTCCACCGCCCAATTATCATTTTTCCATTTCAGGCGGTGACAGCCACTCTCTCTCCACCACCCGGTTCTCATTTTTTCATTTCAGGCGGTGACAGCCACTCTCCCTCCACCGCCCAATTATCATTTTTCCATTTCAGGCGGTGTAACCAACCTTCCCTCCACCGCCTGATTCTCATTTTTTCATTTCAGGCGGTGACAGCCACTCTCTCTCCACCACCCGGTTCTCATTTTTTCATTTCAGGCGGTGACGCCAACCTTCCCTCCACCGCTCGGTTCTCTTTTTTTTATTTCAGGCGGTGTAACCAACCTTCCCTCCACCGCCCGGTTCTCTTTTTTTTATTTCAGGCGGTGACAGCCACACTCTCTCCACCACCCAATTCTCATTTTTCCATTTCAGGCGGTGACAGCCACACTCTCTCCACCGCCCGGTTCTCATTTTTCCATTTCAGGAGGTGATAGCCCACACAAACTACCGCTCCTTACAATGCATTCCAATACAACAGGAAAATAAGTACGCATCCCCATGCATTTCCTGTTTTCTTGCGGACCATCAGCATGCCGTAAATCAAAAATATTGTACACAACATTTCAATAACAGCATCGGGTGTCACCCCGATTGCACCATGCACAACAATACACATGATGGCACAAACAAATGCTCCCCAATCCCAAAATCTGCTCTTTGACGGAAAGCGCTCACTAATTTTGTCTGCAATGACAACATAATTGAATCCTTCAAAAAATCCCCAACATATCGCAATTATTAACATCCCGACGATATTATTAGGAAAACCGCTTCTCACCACTTCATATGTAAAATTAACATCAGAAAACGGAAACCATGCATGTACATTTCCGGCCATCAGACTATATACAAAATCCGGAACACAACATAACGCAGACAATGCCAGCGTTAATACTAATTTATCACGATGCAATCCGTATGACAGAAAGCTTTCCTTTCGCATAATTGAAACAACCGATATTCCCAAACCAGCGAGTCCGAACTGGAACAGAACGCCCATAAATAGCACTCTTAAAACAATGCTAATATCAGAATTATAAGCAATTTCATTTATTTTACTGCCAAAAGCCATGTAAATTCCCAAATTCAACATGGAAATTATTAAGATAATCCAAAGATCAATATCCAGTTGTTTCTTGCGGTCTTTTGTTAACATTTTACCCTCCTCCAAAGTTAAAGTCGTCCTACAATTTCATGGAAATTTTTCGTTCACATTTTCCCCCGTACAATCTTTACATTATTAAATTAAACAGACTCTTTTCTGTTGCAGAATGTAAATACGAGCGCAGCGAATAAAATACGCAATATTCTGTGTATTTCACAGCAGGCAAACGTTGCCAAATAGGATAACAGCACCGTTCCAACGAACAAGATAGCCGTTTGGTTTCCCACAATTCCATACAATATGTACTGAAACAAAACAACCCAAATAAAATGGTAGAAATAGAAGAGAAACGACCTTTTGCTCATATATTCCGAAACGCTTCCGGTAAAATTTAAATTTCTTTTTGCTAAGCCAATCAAAGCGATTACCATGAACCACTTGGACACATATTTCATAATATCATTCACAAAAGCATAATCCCCGTCCGTCCAAAGAAACAGGTACACGTTAAGGATGGTAGATACCAGCCCGATTCCAAACAGCACCAGGCGGTGCTTTTCTAACTTGCATACGGTTTCTTCATTAGCAAACACATAATAACCCAGCAGGAAAAAATATGAATATTCCGCCAGGCTCTTGCCTCCTATAGAAAGCCAATCGCTAAAAACCGGTAACGGCAGCCCCAAAAGCAAAATAAGCCAAAATGGCATGCTTTTTCCGGCTTTGGGAACAACCTTTTCCAATAAAACCATTATGCCGACACTCATAAACGAGATAACTAACAGATACAGCAAAAACCAAAATTGTCCTACCGAAAATCCCCCGTCTGCTCCTGTCAAATCCGTCCACTTTGTATAAAATATAATATAGTGCTTCAAAAATCCCTCATTGTAAGAATAGTTGAACTTATCCCCTATATACGACATTACCGGCATAAGGACGATTGTCCCAAGCAAAAAAGGGACCAGCAGCCTTTTCACTCTTTCGCAAAGATATTCCTTATAAGTTCTCTTTTGCAACGCATACACTGTACTCATCCCAGACAACACAAACAACAGCGGCATAAAATAAGGACTAAAAAACACAATGATACTGCTTATCAAAGGATTTCCCTCAATGAAAATATAATTGGGTTCCCCCCAAGTATTCCATGCCTGCGAGGCATGATACGGAATAAGTACTAACAGAATCATCCATCTTAAATTATCCATATAAAGTTTTCGTATATTTGAAGCCATATCCTCTCCCCACCGGTTTTATACGCTACTCTCTATTTCTTAAACGAATTCTCAAAAGTATGTTTCCGCACAAGATGAACTCCGTAAATTCCCAGTAATAGGTACGATACCAGGCAGGTAAGCAGCGCCAGCGGCGGATACTGATTGCTTGTGGAAAAACAAAACGGAATCCCGCAAAGATTGATAACCAAATGCAAGAGAATGGGGACCCACAGGTTCTTACTCACCACATAAACCGCGCCAAAATATACCCCCAGCGCGGTTGCCCAAATCACTTTGGCTACTATGGTTACCATCGGTTGCCCCAGGGCACCGAACGCATGCCCGAGTCCGAACAAAAAAGAGGCAATATAAATTGCATACAATGTTCCATTCTTTTGTTTTCCAAACCACTTTGCAAGCAGGTTTTGAAGAAGCCCACGCAGATACAATTCCTCCATAATGCCCACGCCGATGTAGTACACAACGCCTTCGATGAACACCCTCCATACAGTAGGCCTGTTATCAAAGGGTGCTAGGCCAATGCAAAAGGAAAGGGTTACCAAAATGGTCATAAGTACTGCAGGAAATCCGTATTTTCTCAAACCTTCTGTCAACCCGTCCGTTTGCAAACCAAACCGCCAATCCTTCAGCAAAAACTTTCTGCATAAGAAGCAAATCCCAAAAGCCAGCAAAAAATTGAGCATCAAGGTAAAATAAATCGGATTGACGTCCCGGAATTTCACATTACAAAACAAACCCGCCGGCAATGCGGTCATTTCCATAAATGTCATGAGAAGCGTCAAAACAACTACCACAATCGTTTCCGCCTTGTTTTTCATTTTCTGCAGCCTCCTTACCGGTTCTTTTCTATGCTCCTCCAAGGTTACGCTTTTTCCGAAATCATATGTTTTCGCCGGTTTCCTATCGGCTTAATCCTCCGGCATAATGATTGCCGCAATCAGATATGCAAGAAGTCCGGTTCCCGCAAAAACAATCATAAACACCCAGACCAGGCGAATCAGCGTTGCATCCACATTGAAATATTCCGCAAATCCTCCGCACACACCGCAAAGCTGTCTGTTATATCTGGATTTCACTAATTTTTTTGTTTCCATTTTTTACTTTGTTCCTTTCAATTATCTTTTTTGCCTGAAAAATCAATAAATATAAAACGGTAAAAGCATCAAATAGGGAGCAGTAAGAATTGCCATCCATTTTGCTGTATATTTTGCATCTTCTTCTCCAATTCCCTCTTTTTTTCGCAGGACTCTATAATTAAATAAATATACCAAAAAGCCTGCCAAAGCCACCGCATAACAGTTGACTTGAAATGCCAAGGGATTGTTCCAGCAAGATAACATGGAACTGCCTGACCACAATGCTAAAACTTTCCCCAAATCACTAAGTAAACCTGACGTATTGTGCCAAAGCCAATCTCCGAAAAATGCGGCAAACGCATATATCACAATCAGAAGTATGGTTCCGATAAAATCCGCAGCGAATCCGAGCAGCCAACTTTTCCAGGCATTCTTCTTAAGTATCTCTTTATCATTTTGTACCCCTCTTTTCTTAAAGCACCCCTGCAACACCATATAGTCCACCACAAAGTTCGCCGGAATAATAAGTAGCCACCACCAGCCCGGCACCCAAACAATGAGCCATAGCGGAAAAATCAAATTGTACAACCTAACCTCTCGTCTATGCATAGTACATCCCCCCTTTTTCCAATTATTCGAAAACCTCTCCGTTCTTTCTTCATTTCATTATTTGCTCTGCACCTCAATATTTCCCATCACGGTGCGAAGGTCTAACAGCACGTCAGCTTCCGGATGCACTTCAACACCTATGACGATATTTCCCATAATATTGTCCGGGTCGCACTGATAAACTACAGTCTCATCCGGCAAATCCAAATAAACATTTCCCATGACACAATCCGTCGTAAGGCTGCTAAGAACGGAACCATCCATGTATACGTTACCCATCATACAGTGAATTTCTCCGCTGGAAACCGTAACATTTTCGACTTCCAAGTTACCTGCTGCACTGCTGATTTCCAAATATTCTGCTTCCAAATCAGACATTTCCAAATTACCACCGGCAATCTGCAGTTCCATTTCACGGCTTTCCAACTTGGTATTGGTTTCAAAATTACCTGCTGCCAGCATAATGGTTACCTTATCCAAGGTATCTTCCGGCACATACAAAGTCACATCACCAACAACGCCTTCTAAACCGCCTGCGATATACAACGCGCCGTTTTCGCTGTAACACTGGAACGGCAAATCGCTTTCCACGTAGTATGTATTGTTGTGGCTTCGCTCCACCTCAAAATTTCCGGCAAAAACGATAACCTGCAAATCATCCACTTCATTTGCAGAAACCGCGCCAAACGCCTCTCCGGAAGGGTAGATGGGATAATCCACATTCCATTCTTCAACACCGATTGAAAAATCCGAAAATTCTACATTCAGGAAATTACCGACACCTTCTACTGCGGACATCACACCATTCCCAATCATCCGCAGGCCACCGGTGGAAATTCCCACAAGCAACAATATCAGTCCCAAAATAAAATTAATCAAAGCAGCAATCAATGAACCTGTTATAAATTTTTTCATGCGCCTGCCACCTCTCTTTTTCCAAATAATTTATTCCAAAGTGCCTTGAGGCATCCCCAGAGCCACGGAATTAAGTATCGGCAAATTACGCTTGTCAGCACCAAAAGAATCAACCCGATTGCGGAAATGATAAAGGCGATACCCACAATCATGAGACCAATCGGCCATGCCGTAAACAATGTCACAATGCCTGTAATCAATAACACAACTGATACAATCAAAAGAACTACGCCTGCAATTGCAAATCCGACAAAGGAACATGCCGCAGTTGCAATCATCCCAAGAATGGAAATAATAATTGGAATCCAAAGAGGGGATAACAGTACCAACAGAGTAATCGTAAGCGCCAATGTGCCGTCTGACATTTTCTTCTTTCCGGCAGTTGCATTTGCATTTTGCGTACCGGAAGCATTTCCGTATGCCGACTGCGCCCCGTTTGCCGCACCACCGGTGTAAGTTCCTCCGGTGTAGGTATTTTGCTCATTTCCGGTAGCGTTACCGGATTCCACCGTTGCAATATTTGTATTTTCTTTAAACTGATCTGCCTTTTTGTCCTGGTAACCCTGCTCGGTGAATTCGCCTTCACGGCTTTCGTTTCGGATGCTTTCCGCAACTTCCTCCGGGCTTCCGAAAGCCGCAATCACCTCGTCTTCCTTTTCCGGGCCCGCATCCTCAATATAATCATTGTAATACATCATGGCTTCTTCCCGTTCCGCTTCCGGCATATCCGAAAGAAGCTGTTCCAATCTATCTAAAAATTCCTGTTTTTTCATTCTGCTACTCCTTCCTCAAACATCTTTGTAATCTTTCCGGAATAGGTTTTCCATTCGGATTCATACAAATTAAGTTGTGCCCAGCCTTGCTCCGTCAGCTTGTAGTACCTCCGGTTTCTTCCGGCACACTCCTGATCATACACTTCCAAACAACTCTCTTTCTGCAATCTTCGCAGTACCGGATATAAGGTAGATTCACTGATTTCAATGACCGAACGAACCTGTTGGGTAATTTTGTATCCGTACGTACCTTCCACACATTTTGACACTACCGCCAGTACAATGGCATCCAGCAGCGCGGCGCCTGTATTAAAAACCATATCCATTCTCCTTTCTTTTTCTTTTATGATTTCAAATATAATACTTATTTTTCTGCAATATTATATTGCGTATAATATTGTTTCTTTTTCATACTATATGCCATATAATATTGTATGTCAATATAATTTTGTAAATTTTTTCAATTTTTTCCAAAATTGTATTTCAGCGAAGAAAACGATATAATAAAACATATAAAAAAGGCTCACTACGGAGCCCGAAAAAGAAAGGATTTTCCATGACAACAACCCTGAACTTAGCAATGCAACATCATACCATCTGCGGCATGGGCGGAACCGTACATTATTGGATTTCAAGACCGGCGACTGCTGCCAAAGGCACCATCTTCTTTACCCATGGCCTGACCGCCAACCACACCATGTACGAAAAGCAGGCAGAATACTTCCGGAAGGACTACAACGTTATCCTTTGGGATGTCCCTTTGCACGGGTTGTCCACGCCCTATGAAAATTTTTCTTACGAACGTACGGCCCATGATATGAACCACATCTTAGAGCAGGAAGGTATCGAAACCGTCTGCCTGGCCGGAATGTCCATGGGCGGTTACTCTTCGCAGATGTTTGCGCATCTTTATCCGAAAAAAACGCAGTGCTTCATCGGCATTGATACCACGCCCTTTGGCACTGCTTATTATTCCAAATCAGATTTGTATTGGCTCTCCAAGGTAAAACCCATGGCCAAATGGTTCTCTGATACAATGCTTCGTAAAAGCATTGCCAAATCCGTATCCATAACCGACTATTCTTATCAGAAAATGATGGCTATGCTGGCACCCCTATCCAAAGACGAGATCATCGAACAAATGGATATCGCTTACGGAACATTTGCCCGGGAAAACAGAAATCTTCACATCGAATGCCCCGTACTTATTTTGCTGGGCGATAAAGACTGCACCGGAAAAGTAAAACAGTACTGCAAAGCTTGGTCCAAGGAAACCGGATACCCTCTGCATATCATTAAAAATGCCGCCCATTTCTCCAATGGTGATAATGCGCCTCAAGTAAATGCAGAAATTGAAGCATTTATCCGGAAGATGGTTTTATGAAACATCTTAAAAATTTGTCTCATTTTATCTCCTCCTTAACATAAACCTTGCGTTATCTCTGCCTTCAATTGCAAAATATTTCCACGGGATTTTTGCTTTTTTCCTGCGCACATGCCGCAAGTATCTTTTTTGCTCTATCTTCCACCGTCTTACGGTTTTCTTTATTTTTTAAGAATCGCCATAATCCACTCAACATCCGGCGTATCCATGCCCTCATGCATTGCCATCTCTTCCATGATTCCCTGCACCGTTGCCCAGAAGCACATGGATAAAAGTTTACTATCCCCCGGACGAAACACACCATTTTCTTGGCCTTTTTGAATCATCTTAGCGGATTCCTCTATCGTATTTACGGAGAGGGCAATCTTTCTTGCCTCCTCAGGCATACCGACTCTTCTTGCTTGCCCCATAAGAATAAACATATGAAAAACCCAGGGCTCGTTTTTTGAAAATGCAAAAAGTCTTTTCAAAAATTCCGTAAAATAAACCTCCGGCGGAATATCCGGCATTTTGTCATCAAACTTCGTTGCCGCAGCTCCCATCTTAACCAACGCAAGCAAAAGTTCTTCCTTCGATTCAAAATAATGAAACATAAGTCCGGTACTCATAGGTACCGCAGCTGCAATATCCGCAATCTTCGTGTCATAATATCCCCGATTCACAAAAAGCTGCAATGCCGTCATTAAAATTGCTTTTCTTCTTTCTTCCTTCTGCTCTTTTCTGGTCATAATTGTCCCCATTTCTATATAATACTAGAGTTCAATACTTCTTTTTTGTTTTTTGAGAATTCTCTGAATAGCAAACTTACCACTGGCTACTGCAACCGGAAGCCCACCCGGTGAATTGGTCCACTGACCGGCAACGTACAAATTCTTTATCCCCTTTAGTGTCCCCTTCATCTTGATTTGTTTCCCCATCGGTGTTGTAACAAAACTCATATAGCTTCCATGATATGCATTACAGTATCTTTCATAGGTAAGCGGTGTCCACGCATCCAAAAACTCAATATTTCCGGCATACAAAGGAAATGCTTTTTCGATTCGATCCTGCACTTCTTTCGCAAGTTGTGCCTTGGTGGTGCGATACTCCTCTTCAGGTAAATTCTTCCAAAACGCATAATCTTCATCGGTCTGTGTAATGCATGTCTGGATTACCGTTCTGCCCTCTTTGATAAAAACGTCATCATATCCATAAGACTTTACATACATTCTGTCAAAACTTCTGTTTCCCACAGAAAGCGGATCCATATCAAGGAATACCGTCTCCCCTTCGCTCGGCGAAGTACTTACCGCAAATGCAACCTGAAATCCACTGGTGGCCGGATATGCTTTCGGTGCATCGTATGCAGCGCGCAACTCCTTTGGCATATATTTTTCGGAAATCAGCTTATGAAACAATAAATGTGTATCTACCGTAGGAATGACATAATCGCCGGCAATAAAACGGCCATCCTCCAGTTCAATACCGGTTGCTTTCTTCTTTTCGATTCGAATTTTCCTAACACCGGTATTATAGCAAATTCTTCCACCCATGTCCTTATATTTTTTCTCCATGCGCAAGGACATCTGAAGGGATGCCCCCATCGGAATGTTGCCGTTTCCATCCGCCATAGTTGCGTAAGAAACCAAGAACGAATAGGCACAGTAGGATTTGGGAAGATAATCACACATCATATGCTGAAGCAGGGGATGTTTAAATCGCTTACTATATTCCTCCAGCGATATAGAACCAAATTCCTTCATGACTTTGGGGAAATCCATCATGTTCTTACCCATGTCGATATAATCTTTGACACCCCACATTTCCATCGGCTTCTTTGCCGGAAACAGACATTGCTTAGAATATTCCACATACTCAATAAACTTCTTTATCTCTTCTTCATCTTCCGGGGATAGTGCAATCAATTCTTCTTCCGTACGCTTTAAATCATTCCATAATGTCACCTTTTGTCCGTTGTATGTGGATGAATAAAATGCATTGATAGGTGCATATTCCATATCATCATCCAACGCACCTACTGTTTTCCAAACATCATAAAGCTCTGTTCCCTTCTTCGTACCCGTTAACCAATGAATACAGTTATCAATGTGGAATCCTTTTCTGTTCCATCCAATACATTCTCCACCCGGAATCGCATTTTTCTCATAAATTTCCGTCTCAAAACCGGCAAGCTGCGCATATATTCCTGCAGAAAGTCCGGCAATCCCTCCACCAATGATAATTACTTTTTCTGTCTTTTTATTTTTCATGTTGTCCTCCTTGTGCTGGTTGATTTTGTTTTGATTGGTACACTTGATTGATTTCATTTTCATTGAATTTATATTCAATATAATACAGGGATATTATTTTGTCAACAAAAAAATTGACTAAAATCAAAAGATTAAAGTCAACTTTTTGTTTTCACTGTTTATTCTTCTTTCAAAAATGCTGCTTACATTACTTATATTTTGCGCCTTCCAGCACCGAAAGATTAATCAATTTTTCTTTTGTATTCTTGCCATTTGCATAACGCACCAAAACCCAGCAATCATCCACATCAATCACTTCGCAAGCAGTATTTAGTAAATCAATATCCATATTGTCATCGTCAAACTTAAGAATCATCTGCTTTACAGGATTCTCCTGTAAAGTAAAATGGCGGGGTAAATCCCCGCCAGCCGGTGGACCAGGACCTTTCGGTCAGCCCAAATATTAATGCACTTCGTGCAACAGATTCATATCTGTATAATTATTACATGTTGTTTCCCACAAAATATCAACAGGTTTTATAATATTTCAGCCTCACAGAGCGAAATACACGCTTCGCACAAAGCTTTGATTTGTACTTCTAGTATTTCGACTAATTATTCTTTTGGATACCCTCTTTTATTTTAGAAATACGTACTTTCCAAATCAAATACTGCACTATCCAAACTACAATAAATATTACCAAGAAAATGGCAAAATAACTTAATATACCTTTAACAGAATGCTCCATCCACTCGCAAATATATGCAACGGTCATCATAAGTACAGATACGATTCCAAAATAAATACTTGTTTGTTTTAATAAACTCCATTTATCCATTTCCCAGATAATAGAGCTCCCTGCAAATCCGGCTCCAAGAACGGCACTTAATACAGTCTGTATGATAATCGCTGTTACCTCATTGCCAAATCGTTCAATCAAACTCGGAACACATGGATAGTAACTACCATCACCGATTGCAAGTGAAATTCCAATTGTAATCAAATAGCTAATTACAATTCCGCCTAATAATCCAACAAATACTCTACGAGCAAATTCTTTTTTCATATATTTTCCCCTCCTACTCCTAATA
>SVFE01000062.1 GCA_015057055.1 Lachnospiraceae bacterium
AAGGTCAGTCCAGCAATATGCCTGTAATCGCACAGTTTATTCTTTGTTTCTTTTACGTAGGATTCTTGTTGTTCGGTCTTAATGCAGAAGCTAACCTTAACGCAATCAAAGCGAAAAAGGGAATGCCCGCAGCGGATAACAAAATTCTTTGGATGGTTCTTGGTTTGCTTGTACCCATCGTTCTTGTTGTTCTTGTACAGCTTGAAATCAACAAACTTTGCCCTGAAGCATAAGAAGAAGCTACATAAGAAGAGTAAGAGAGCAGGCGGCATCGTCTGCTTTCTTTTTTCAAATACACAAAGAGAGAAATTAGTTGAGAAAAAAGAGTTTCGAATGGGTTTGTAAGAAAGGAGTTTTTCATGAAGAAAAGAATGCTCATTTTGTCGGTGTTGCTGCTTGCACTTACAGTAGGATGCGGAGCACAGGCAGATACAACGGTCACAGAAGAAAATGCGGAAATTACGGAAAATGTTGAGGAAAACGAAGAAGACAGTGAAAACGCTTCCGGGGATGATGAAGCAGAACTTCCGGTTGCAGAGGAAGATCGGGATTCGGCGGATGCGTCCGATGATGATACTGTAGCAGACAATCCGGAAGAGGCGGTAGTAGAGGAATCGGAAGAGGAAGAGGCGGTAGTAGAGGAACCGGAAGCAGAAGAACCGGCAGTAGAGGAACCTGTAGTGGAAGAACCTGTAGTGGAAGAATCCGTAACAGAAGAACCTGCCTCCGGACCGGAGAATTACGTGGCGGAGTATCGAGTGGAAGAAGGCTATTTGGCACCGGATTTTACGGCAACACTGTTGGACGGAAGTGTGGTGAATCTGTCTGATTATCAGGGGGCACCGGTTATTCTTAATTTTTGGGCAACCTGGTGTGGCCCTTGTTGCAGCGAGATGCCTGCATTCCAGCAATTAACGGATGAATATGGTGCAGGACTTACTGTTTTGGCAGTAAACTGCGGAGAAAGTGCAACTGCGGTGCAGTCCTTTGTGAATGCGAACGGTTATACTTTCCCGATTGCGCTGGATACAAATTACGCAATTAGCAGCTTATACCCTACGAATGGTATTCCGTATACGATTGTAATTGATGAATATGGTGTGATTCGTCATATTACGGTCGGAGCCTCTACGGCAGATGCAATGTATAATCATTACAAAGAGTGTCTTCAGAACTTATAAAACGGTTGACAACACAGGAAACAATTACTATAATAAAAACGCAAACAAGTTGCAAATTTGTTTGCGTTTTATTTTTTTTATAAAGCAGGGATTAAAATGAGTAAAAAGAATTCATATACCACAAAGGGCAGAACGGAGATTTTGTCTATTCTGGAAGAAAATAAAGACAGAGGAATCACGGTTCAGGAAATACGGGATTTGATGGAACAGGAAGAATGTCTTGTAAATCCCACTACGGTATACCGTTATTTGGATAAATTGTGTGCAGATGGAACCGTGGTGAAGCATATTGCGGCAAAAGGAAAAAAAGCGATGTTTCAGCTGGCCGGTACCAAACAGACCTGTCATACCCATTTGCATATTCAATGCAAGCAGTGCGGGAGAGTGGCCCATTTAGAATGTTCCTTTATGAAAGAAATTGAGGATCATTTTTTGAAACATCACGGATATACGTTGGATTGCAGTGATTCCATTATTCATGGCTTGTGTGAACAGTGCCGTAGCGTAATAGGATAAAGGCAAAGAGAGAAAAGAAGAAGGGTAAGAATTTAAATGGCGCAGATTGTATGCGAAAATTTGTCACTGGGATACGAAGGAAAAATTGTTACCGGTGGTGTTAATTTTGAAGTAAATAAAGGTGATTATTTGTGTATTGTCGGCGAAAACGGAACCGGTAAAAGTACGCTTATGAAGGCATTGCTCCGATTGAAAATGCCGGAATCAGGCACTATTACCTTGGGAGAAGGGCTTACGCAGAAGGAAATCGGTTATCTGCCCCAGCAAACACCGATGCAAAGAGATTTTCCGGCTTCCGTGCGAGAAATCGTCATGACCGGCTTTTTGGGGAGCATGGGATTTCGACCTTTTTACAGCAGAGAAGAAAAGGCGAAAGCGGCGAAAATCATGAAAAAGCTGGGAATTTCAGAATTGTCGGGGGCATGTTACCGAGATTTGTCCGGAGGGCAGCAACAACGTGTTCTTTTAGCAAGGGCATTATGCGCTACGGAAAAAATGCTCCTTTTAGATGAGCCGGTTGCCGGTTTGGATCCAAAAGTTACGGCGGAATTGTATACACTCATTCGCCGTTTGAACAGAGAAGAGAAAATAACCATTATTATGATCTCCCATGATATGGAAATGGCATTGGAAGATGCTTCCCATGTCCTGCATTTAAGCAATGAGCCATTGTTTTTCGGAAAAAAAGAAGACTATTTGAAACAGGATTTCCGGTTTCAGCGCAGAGAGGGGGAATAAAGGATGGAAACACTGATTTATTATTTGTCATTTCCCTTTGTGCAGTATGCGTTGGTTGTCGGCGTTTTAGTAGCTTTGTGTGCCTCTCTTTTGGGGGTATCGTTGGTTTTAAAACGATATTCTTTTATCGGAGACGGATTGTCCCATGTGGCATTCGGAGCAATGGCAATCGCTACGGTTATGGACATTGCGGAAGACTTGGTTGTGGTGATGCCGGTAACGGTATTGGCTGCAGTGGCGTTACTGCGTTTGGGACAGAATGCAAAGATTAAGGGAGATTCGGCCATCGCTATGATTTCCGTATCTTCGATGGCGATTGGTTATTTGCTTTTAAGTATTTTTTCCAAATCCACCAATGTCAGCGGGGATGTTTGCAGTACGTTGTTTGGTTCTACTTCGTTTCTCACTTTAACCGTCACGGATGTGGTTGTGTGTGTGGTAATGTCGGTTGCAGTACTTGCAATTATGGCCTATTACTATCATCGGATATTTGCGATTACATTTGACGAGAATTTTGCCGGTGCAAACGGGGTAAATGTGGGACTGGGAAATTTTGTTATTGCTACCGTGACGGCGGTTGTGATTGTGCTTGCAATGAAGTTGGTAGGAACGTTGCTGATTTCTGCCCTTATAATTTTCCCGGCATTGTCGGCAATGCGCTTATTTAAAAATTATAAATCCGTCTTAAGTGCTTCTGCTTTGATTGCCGTAAGCTGCGCGTTGATTGGTATTCTTATGTCCATTTTGTTTTCCGTACCTACGGGTGCGATGATTGTGGTGACCAATGCCGCTGTTTTCCTTTTGTTTTCCGTGGTTGGAAAACTGAGAGGGACGGATTGATACCGGAATTAAAAGGCAGAGTTCTAATTTGCAAAGAAAAATGTTTTATGTTATAATAAAACTACCAAAAAAGATTTTTGTCAGATAAAAGAAATATTAAAATAATATTGACGAATTTTGATTTTGGATTTATTATATAGTATGAGTGTACTAGATGTTTTGGAGAAACGGGGTGATTTGAATGGCTGAGAGATTTGTAGTAAGAGACACCAAATCCGGAGAATATTTAGCAGAAAAGTTCATGAGAGGTTTCTTTTTTACCAACGATATATCCCAGGCGATTCGATGCAAGACAAAGGATGAAGCCCAGGGTAAAGTTGATAAGCAGACCGTAAAGCCGGCATCTTCGCTGGTAGTTGATTCGGTTAATTTCTCATAAGATAAGAGGTTTTCCTTCCGGGATAACCTCTTTTTTTATGCGTATTAAGGACAAAAATGGAAATGGATTTTTGCAGAAAGAAAATGCGGGATGTGGAATTCCTGTGTTGTATCTGTTATAATGGGGAAGATGAATGGACGAATCCGGTGTAAAAAAGATTCGTTTCACGGCTAACAGAATAGGATAAAAGAAAGGAAAACTTATGGCAAGCGAAATCAGAGATATAAACTTAGCACCCTCAGGGGCAATGAAAATTGAATGGGTAAAGAATCATTGTGATTTGCTTCGTACCTTGGAAGAAGAATTTTCCAAAACAAAACCCTTTGAAGGGAAAAAGGTTGCTTTATCCGTGCATTTAGAGGCAAAAACGGCGTACCTGTGCAAAGTGTTAAAAGCCGGAGGAGCGCAGATGTATGTGACCGGCTCCAATCCTCTGTCCACGCAGGATGATGTGGCGGCAGCGCTGGTAAAAGACGGATTGGAAGTACATGCATGGCATGATTGTACGGAAGAAGAATACGAAGCGCATATCCGCGCGGTGTTGGAAGCAGGTCCCAATATTATCATTGATGACGGCGGTGATTTGGTGCATATGATGCATACACAGTACCGTGAGCTGATTCCCCAGGTAATCGGCGGATGTGAAGAAACGACAACCGGCATTTTGCGACTCGAGGCAATGGCTCGGGAAGGGAAACTGGAATTCCCGATGGTAAAAGTAAATAATGCACAATGCAAGCATTTCTTTGATAACCGCTACGGTACCGGGCAGTCGGTTTGGGACGGAATCAATCGTACCACAAACCTGATTGTGGCAGGAAAAATCGTAGTGGTAGCCGGCTACGGATGGTGTGGAAAAGGTGTGGCAATGCGGGCCAAAGGTCTTGGAGCCAGAGTAATTGTTACCGAAATCGATCCGGTTAAGGCAATCGAAGCGGTAATGGACGGATTTGACGTAATGCCCATGAAGGAAGCAGCGAAATACGGTGATTTCTTTGTGACGGTAACCGGTTGCGATAAGGTTATTGATGAAGAAGACTTTATGGAAATGAAGGATGGGGCAATCCTTTGTAATGCCGGTCATTTTGATTGTGAAATTGATATGGCAAGACTCAGAGAGATTGCAACACAAGCAACAGAACTTCGTCAGAATATTATGGGTTATCGACTTTCCAACGGAAATACGTTGTGTGTGCTCGGAGAAGGACGTTTGGTAAATCTTGCTTGCGGTGATGGACATCCGGCAGAAATTATGGATATGAGTTTTGCGATTCAGGCATTGTCTGCCAAATATTTGATTGAGCACGGAAACGAACTGAAAGAAAGACTGATTGATGTGCCGGAAGAAGTGGACAAGGAAGTTGCAATTAAAAAACTGGCCTTCCTCGGCAAAGAAATTGACTATCTTACACCGGAACAGGAAGCATATTTGAATAATTCCAATGTATAAATAAAGCGGATAAAACCGGCAAAATAAGTGCCCCGAAAGCAAAACTTTCGGGGCATTTTTGGATTCATATTAGCCGCCAATCCGTTCCATTATTTTAGCGGTTTCAAAGTAAATGCGTTCTTCGTCCATGGTGAGTATTCGGCGGTTTTCCATGGTGATTTCTCCGTTGATAATAACGGTTTCCACTTCGCTGCCGTTGGCGGAATAGGAGAGCGCCGCCAAAGGATTATTATTGGGCCAAAGGGACGGTGTTTTTAAGTTTAACAGAGCGATATCGGCTTTTTTTCCGACCTCCAGTGTCCCTATTTTTTTATCGAGTTGTAACGCCTTTGCACCGTTGATGGTTGCGATGCGGAATACCTCGGCAGCACTTACGCACTGGGGGGTACGGCCGCATCCTTTATGAATCAGAGCAAGGAGAGACATTTCATGGAACAGATTTAGGGAATTGTTGCTGGCAGCGCCGTCGGTACCGATGCAGACATTGATGCCCTCCTTCAGCATGGCAGGAATCGGAGCAAATCCGTTGCCCAGTTTCATGTTGCTGGCAGGATTGGTTACCACACTTACATTACATTCTTTTAAAATTCGGATATCGTCTTCGTCGGCATAAACACAGTGGGCAGCGAGGAAAGGAAGTTCAAACAATCCGCAACGTTTGGCCAGTGCAATGGGAGAACAACCGTATTCTTTTTTGCAGTTTTCGATTTCAGTAATGCTTTCGGAAAGGTGCATATGAATGCCCATATGATTTTCCCGCGCTTTCGCCGCAACGATTTTTAAATACTCTTCATTGCAAGTGTAGGGAGCGTGCGGACCGAGAGAAAACGTAAGCCGGTCGCAGTCGTGGAACGCATCCCGTTCTTCAAAGGCTTCTTTCAGACGGCGTCTGCCGCCCTCGTCATCTCCGTTTCCTACAAGTCCCCGGCTGATTACGGCACGCATGCCGGATTCTTTGGCAGCGCGGCTTGTCTGGTGAATGTTCATCTGCATATCATTAAAGCAGGTGGTTCCGCTTTTCATCATTTCCATAATGGCTAGGCTGGCACCCCAGTAGGTGTCTTCGTCGGTCATTTTCTGTTCGATGGGGTCAATGCGGCCAAAGAGCCAATCCATGAAGGAAAGGTCATCCGCAACATTACGCATAAAAGCCATATAAGAATGGGTATGGGCATTTACCAGTCCGGGAATGGCAAGACGGTCAGTTCCGTCAATGACTTTGTCTGCCTTAAAATTTTCAGGCGTTTCATCCATGGAAACGATGGAATCACCGGAGATGTAAATGTCGGTATTTTTTATACAATCTTCTGCGCCTCTTGGAACCAGAGCAGAAATATTTTTTATTTTAATATTCATAACAGTATCCTTTCTGCGTGATGTAAGATTTCAGTATATTACAGATTGTAACAAAGGAGATGCCTTTTCGCAAGGATTTTGAACGGGATACAAAAAGGGAAAAAAACATAGACAAAAAGAGTTTTTTGTATTATTATATTGTATAGATTATAAGACGCTAATATAGGCAAGGAGTACATAGATATGGCAAAAATTTTAATAGTAGATGACGCGGCTTTTATGAGAATGATGATTAAAGATATTCTTACAAAGAACGGTTATGAGGTTGCCGGAGAAGCCGAGAATGGTGTGGTTGCGGTATCAAAGTATGCGGAATTAAAACCGGATTTGGTTTTGATGGATATTACAATGCCGGAAAAAGATGGTATTCAGGCATTGAAAGATATTAAGGCAGCGGATGCAGGAGCTAAGGTTATTATGTGTTCTGCTATGGGTCAGCAGGCAATGGTTATTGAAGCAATTCAGTCCGGTGCAAGAGATTTTATTGTAAAACCCTTCCAGGTGGATCGTGTATTGGAAGCGGTTAAAAAAGTAGTGGGCTAATAATTATGAGCGGATGGGACATGGCTATGGCTGTGTCCTTTTTTTATTTTATTCAAGAGGGCTGTTTTTGAGATGAAAAATGGAATGACGATAAAAAAATGGTATCCACAGTATACGCTTTTGCAGCGACTTAGGGTGAGTCGGAGCTACAAAAAGTACGGCAAAAGAGACGGAATGCCGCTGGATGTTTTTTTGTATTACGGAATGGACCGGATGACGGAGGCAGAGCGGAAAAATATTATTCGGGATGAGGAACTTCCCTTTTTCGACCGGCAGTTTAATGCACCGGAGGGGCTTTCCGTTTTTAATGACAAGAGAGAGTTTTATCGGGTTTTTCACGCGTATATGAACCGCAGAATAATTGTTCCTTCGCTGCACGGAAAAGAGGAGTTTCTTTCTTTTGCAAAAGAAAGTCCCCGTTTTTTGTTAAAGCCTGCATGTCTCTACGGCGGGCTGGGAATGGAATGCATAGAACCCCGGGGATATAATGAAGAACTGATGGAACAGCTTTTCGAGCGGATGGTCAGGGAAGAGTTTATTGCGGAGGAGTGGCTCTCTCCGGCCGCAGAGTATGCAAAAATTTATGACAAAGCGTTATGCACCGTGCGGATTAATACCATGTTGGAAAAGAACGGCGAGGTGCGGATTTTTGCAGCGGCGAATCAGTTTGGCAGCGGCGAAAGTTTCGTGGATAATGATGAAGAAACCGGAATCTGGGCGGCGGTAAATCCGGAGAGCGGACTCGTATTTGCCGTAGAAAAAGATTGGGAAAGCGCAAAACTTTACGAAAAACATCCGGATACCCAAAGTGCGATTCTCGGTTTTCAAAATCCAAAGTGGGAGGAGATAACCGCACTGGCA
This sequence comes from Lachnospiraceae bacterium, assembly GCA_015057055.1. Classification (GTDB taxonomy): domain Bacteria; phylum Bacillota; class Clostridia; order Lachnospirales; family Lachnospiraceae; genus NK4A136. The sequence goes on from SVFE01000062.1 coordinate 7,865, forward strand.
AAAGAAGCAGCACGGGTAATCCCTGCGTGCCGCTGGATTGGTTGGGATATTGCAGTTACAAAAGCGGGGAGAGTGGAGTTGATTGAAGGAAATGTGACGCCGGAAATCGGAATCTGGCAGGCAATGACCGGGCAGGGGCTCAGGGATTATTTCGAAGAGCAGTTGCGGTGATAATCAATACAGAATCGTGGAAGAAGATGAAAAGATGTGATATAATGAAAACATCCTATGGGGCGAAAGGAAGGGTTACAGATATGGAAAATAAAAAGATAATTACTATTGGACGTCAGCTGGGTAGCGGCGGCAGGGAAATCGGAAAAATGCTTGGTGAAAAGTTGGGAATTCCGGTTTATGACAAAGAGATTTTGGAAGAGTCTGCCAAGAAGAGCGGATTCAGTCAGGCGATTTTTGAAAAACATGATGAAAAACCTACCAGCAGTTTTCTCTATGCGTTGGCGATGGGAGTAAATCACATGGGGCATTCTTATCAAAAACCGCTGATGTTGGAAATCTATCTGGCGCAGTTTGATACGATAAGAAAACTGGCCCAGGAAGGTCCTTGTGTTTTTATCGGACGCTGTTCCGATTATGTGCTGAATGATATGGACAATGTGCTGAATGTTTACGTTTCGGCCGATATGCAGACCCGTGTCAAACGCACTATGGAGAAACACGGGATTTCCGAAAAACAGGCAGAGGGAATGTGTATCCGTGGGGATAAGGACAGAAGTAATTATTACAATTATTATTCGGATCATCCATGGGGAGATGCGAGATATTATGACCTTTGCGTCAATACCGGAAAAATCAGTCTGGAGAAAGCAACGGAGCTGATTATTCAGTGTTTATAAAAAGTTTATAAAAATAAAATAATAGAAAGAAAAATATGAAATAAAATGAGCTTTTCCTGCATTATCAAATCAGTGGAAGGAGATTGGCTATGTTTTTTATCTGTATGACGGAGACGTTTCACGATCCGGAAGAAGATAAGAGTGTGCTGATTGAAAGATGCTTGCGTAGGATTGCCAGAGGACATAAAGACGCAATTGGAGACATCTATGAATTAACAAAAGCAGCGGTATACGGATATATCTTATCAATTTTAAAAAATGCGGAAGATGCAGAAGATATTCTGCAGGAGACCTATATCAAGATTTGCCTGAATGCGGATGCGTACCATTCCCAAGGCAAACCGATGGCTTGGATTTTTACCATTGCCCGAAATCTGGCGTTGATGAAAATGCGTCAGAAGAAGAGGATTACGGATATACCCGAGTATGAATGGGAACAAATTGCGGATGGTAATTCGGAATTTCAGAGCGAGGATAAAATCGTTCTGCAGGCAGCACTGACCAAAATATCAGAGGAAGAAAGTCAAATCGTGATGATGCATGCGGTAGCGGGGATGAAACACCGCGAAATTGCCCAGTATATGGAGATGCCGCTGGCGACGGTTCTTTCGAAGTACAGCAGGGCAATTAAGAAGTTGCAGAAAATCCTGGAGGATGAATAAGCGTGGGAAAAGCAGATGTTGAGAGAAAATTAAAACGGGCGGTATCACATGCCGTGCCGGATGTGAAAGAAGAGATTCTTCGCAGAGTAGAAACGGAAAACGATAGGGTTGTACCGTTGAATTTGCGCAAAAGACCGAGAAAACGCAGTTTGTGGGAGAAATGTATGCCCTATGTTACGGCGGCTGCGGTGCTCCTTTTGGCAATTAATATCGGTGTGACCATGCACCAGCAAAATCGTGCCCAAAGGGTGGAAACGGTGATTGATTTGGATGTCAATCCCAGCGTGGAACTGTGTATCAATGCGGAAGACAGAGTTGTTTCCGCTACCGGAATTAATAGTGATGCACAGCGGATTTTGGAGGGCATGGATTTGACCGGTGCCCGCACCAATGTGGCAATTAACGCCGTTTTGGGGGCCATGTACGCCCATGGATATATTGATGAGAATTCCAATTCCATTCTGATTTCTGTAGATGGCGGCGATGAGGAAAAAAGCCGGGAGTTGCAGGGAAAATTGGTGGAAGATATTGATGCTTTGATGCAGGGATATTCCGTGGAAGCATCCATTATCAGTCAGACGGTGACCATAGATGAAGGCATGCAGGACTGGGTGGATACGTATGAAATATCTGCAGGCCGAGGTGCTTTAATTCAAAAAATCATTGAAATGAATCCGCGCTATACGGTGGACGATTTGGCTTTGCTTACAATTAATGAATTGAATTTGTTGATTTCGGCTCAGTCGGTATCGGTGAATGATGTGCAGACTACCGGACAGGCCAGTGAGGCGGCTTATATCGGGCAGGAAGAGGCACTTCGCATTGCTTTGGAGAATGCGGAGCTTTCCGCAGAGGATGTGGAACTGCTGGAAACCAATATTGATATATTAAATGCGCGGATGGTATACGGAGTAGATTTTGTATTGGAAGGAATGCAGCACTCCTATGAAATTGATGCGTTGACGGGGGATATCGTTTTGCAGAATATTAGC
>SVFE01000008.1 GCA_015057055.1 Lachnospiraceae bacterium
TTCCGATCTGGAGATCATGGTGATGCCGGCCCCGTTTAACATTGCAGCCTCAGTATTGTCCGGTATGGATAATTCCTCCAGGGTAATATCCAGTTCGGTGCGAACGCAGGCATCTTCTGCAAAGAATTCATCCAGAGAAGAGAGGGTGGAAACACCTTCGTACAGCGTCATAACGGAGTTTGCTCCGGCTTTATCTTCGTTACCGGATAATACGGCTACCAGATTGTTTTCCCCTAAGGTTTGGGAAATGGCCAACATTACTCTTTCTTTGGGTGGAAGAAATTTGCCGGAATTAAAGAAAAAGAAGGCTCCGACACCACCGCCGATCAATAAGACCGGGATGAAAATACACAAAAATACTTTTAATTTACTCATTTGTTTTTCCTTTCCGAATGCATTCCCTCATGCATTACATTAAAATTATTATTGTAAGTGTTTAAGAAGTTCATTGCCGCGAAGTGTTTTTTCGATGGGACATAGGATGCCGTCCTTTAAAACATATAAAGAATCGCATAAATCCAGCTCGATTTCGTCGTGGGTTGTCAGAACAATGGTGCCGCCGGATTCCTTGTAGCGCTGCAGGGCACCGGCAATATCCATTTTACAGGGTAAATCCAGTGCGGCAGAGGGTTCGTCCAGAATCAAAAGTGCAGGGCGGTTTAAAAAGGCAATGGCAATACTGACTCTTTTTTTCATGCCGCCGGACAGTTTGGATACCGGTTTTTTTAAATAGCTTTGGATTCCAAGCATGGAAATATCCGGGTCTGCAAGACGATTTTCGAATTCTTTTTTTGTACCGCGAAACCATAAGAAGAGATTATCATAGGGGGTTAGGTCTGCCATAAGAGGATTTTCCTGGGGAACATAGCCCACCACGGAGGAATATTCTTTGGCATTTTCGCGGATATCTTTTTCTTGCCATAATATTTCGCCCCCGTCTCTTTTTTTGACACCTGCAAGGATGGAAAGCAGGGTGGATTTGCCGGAGCCGTTGGCGCCGATGATGCCGATGCACCGGCCTTTTGGCAAAGAAAACGAAACATCCTTTAATACTTTATTCTTTTTATAAGAAAAACTCACATTTTTAAGTAAAATCATAAAACCATTGTAACAAAAAGATGGGAACTTAGCAACTGTCGGACATCCGTGCAGGAAGTGCTTTTGACACACTTTGAAAAAAATGAATAGCAGGAGACGGAAAGGAATATATTTTAATCAGAATAGGCAGGAGGAATTTCTATGGATATGAAATCGATTAATACGTATGATTTATATCATGATATACAAAAGAGGACCGGCGGAGAAATATATCTTGGCGTGGTGGGTCCGGTCAGAACCGGTAAAAGCACCTTTGTAAAACGCTTTATGGATCTTTTGGTTATTCCGGAAATGAAGGAAGAATATGAAATCCAGAGAACGCGGGATGAATTGCCCCAAAGTTCGGGAGGAAAAACCATTACAACCACGGAACCGAAATTTATTCCCAAAGAGGCAATCAAAATATCGCTTGGGGAAGATGTGGAAGCTGCGGTGCGTTTGATTGACTGCGTCGGATACATGGTAGAGGGCGCAACGGGGCATATGGAAGAGGACGAAGAACGTATGGTGAAGACGCCCTGGTTTGCCGAAGAGATACCCTTTACCCGGGCTGCCGAAGTAGGAACGGGAAAAGTGATTACGGACCATTCCACCATCGGACTTATCGTTACAACGGACGGAAGTTTCGGGGATATTCCGGGAGAGAATTATAAAGAGGCGGAACTTCGGTGCGTAGAGGAACTAAAAGGAATCGGCAAACCTTTTCTTATTCTCTATAACACGGTACACCCCTATGCCAAGGAAACGCTGGAAGAAGTTGCCAAAATGGAGGAAACCTACGGCGCAGGCGTATTGCCGGTAAATATTTTGCAATTGAAAAAAGAAGACATACATAGCATTATGCAGAAAATCCTGTATGAATTCCCTTTAAGCCGAATTGAATTCTTTATGCCCGGATGGGTAAGGATGCTGGATATCAATCATCCTTTGAAGGCGGATATTGTAAAGAAAATCCGGGAAAATTATGAAGGAGTTTCCAAAATAAAAGATATGCGAGGGGAGCTGCCGGATTTAAAAGATGAGTATATTCGCAAATGCAAGATTGATGAAATCTGCATGGCAAATGGCTGCGTTAAGGCAACCATCGATGTGGAAGACGGTTGTTATTACGAAATGCTCAGTGATATGACGGGAGAAGAAATTACCGGCGAATCGGATCTTATGGAAAAAATGAAGGAATACACAATGCTGAAAAAGGAATACGGTTTGGTACGGGACGCGTTAAATGCGGTGAAACAAAAAGGGTACGGCGTTGTAATGCCGGAAAAAAATGAAATCCGTCTGGATAAACCCCAGCTCATCCGCCATGGTAATAAATACGGCGTAAAAATCCGTGCCTTCAGCCCCAGTCTTCATCTGATTAAAGCGAATGTAGAAACGGAAATTGCGCCGATTGTAGGAACGGAAGAACAGGCCAATGACCTTATTTCCTATCTTGCACGGGAGGAAGGAGACATTGAAGGGATTTGGGCTACGAATATTTTCGGGAAAAGCGTGGAACAGCTTGTGAATGAAGGGATCGGACATAAACTTTCCCAAATTGGGGAAGAAAGCCAAGTGAAATTACAGGACACCATGCAAAAAATTGTGAATGAAGGTAACGGCGGAATGGTATGCATTATCATTTAAACAATTCTTTGCAATAGCACACGCCCCGTGGTAAAATGAAAAAAGATTAAATCGGGAAAGAAGGTTGGTAAAATGGAGCAGCTGATTACCTGTGCCATGGCGGCCAGAGAACTGGCCTATGCACCTTATTCGTCTTACCATGTGGGCGCGGCGGTGCGCGGAAAAAGCGGAAAAATATATACCGGTTGTAATGTGGAAAATGCATCCTACGGAGCAACGATTTGCGCGGAGCGAAACGCCATTTGGAAAGCAGTCAGCGAAGGCGAAAAGGAGATCCTTGCGCTGGCAATTGTGGGCGGACCGGCAGGAGGCGATTTGTCCTATGCTTTTCCCTGCGGCATGTGCAGACAAGTGCTTCGTGAATTTTCCGACCCGGACCGGGTACAAATATATGTAGCAAAGAATACATCAGATTATAAGGTTTATACCCTGGCAGAGCTTTTGCCGGATAGTTTCGGACCGGATATTCTTTTGCCGTAGCAAGGAGGTTTTTTTGAGCGTTCATGATATTCGGGTGCTGTGTGCTTTTTTCGTTATCGTAATATTTGTGGTTTTGCTTGGAATGCGGGAAAAAAAGCGGAGACAGAAAGCCCTTCTTGAGAACATCCGTGGGCGGTACGGACATTTTTCCGACAAAAAAGCGGATGTGGTATATTTGCAACGTTTGCAAGCGATGTTTGGAGCAGAACAAAAAGACGGAACGTTTTACGTAGATGACATTACCTGGCAGGATTTAAATATGGATGCACTGTATACATCCATGGATATCTGCGTTTCCGATGCAGGAAAACAACGCTTGTATATGCGGCTTAGGACGCCGTATTTTACGGAACAGGAGAAAGAAATTATTCATAACAGAGCTGGTTTTTTTGATGAGAATTCTTCGTTTCGGGAATCCTTTTTAATGTTTCTTTCCGGGGCCGCAAGCCGTAGTAAACTGTCTTTTTTTGAATACTTGGATTTTGTAAAGAAAAAAGTCAAGGAAAATGACCGGAAAGGAAGCAAAAATGCATTGCTTTGTATGATTTTGTTTTTTTTGTCCCTTGCGTTAATTTTTCTTTCTACCGGTGTCGGAATTTGCTGTATGCTGGTTGTTTTGTCCTATAACATAATAACCTATTACCATTATCGGGCCAAGTATTTACCCTATTTATCCGGGCTTCGCTATGTGTTTTCCCTGGTTCATGCAGGGAACCTGTGCAGAAGGCAGCTCCTTTCGGATTCCGGGGAGGCTTATGGCGGTTTGGAGGAACTTCACGAACCTCTGGATAAAATGAAAGGGTTTCAAAGTAAATTTGGCTTTTTATTCTCCGGATATGACAAAGAAGGAAGTATGGCAGGCGTTTTTTGGACTTACCTGAATATGGTTTTCCATTTGGATATTATCGGATTTGAATGTATGTGCCGACAGGTAGAGGCGAAGGAAGCAGAACTTCGAAAAATTTATAATGTGATTGGCGATGCGGAATGCGCAATTGCGATAGCCTCTTATCGTAAAGGCCTTAGAGACTGGTGCATCCCGGTGATGGAGGGGGATTTTTTGGCGGAAAATCTATATCACCCGCTCCTTAAACATCCGGTGAAGAATTCCCTGAAAATGGAACGTTCCATACTGCTTACCGGGTGTAACGCTTCCGGAAAGTCCACGTTTTTACGGACGGTAGCAGTGAATATGCTCTTGGCGCAAACCATAGCAACTGCGGCGGCAGATCGTTTTGAAAGCGGATATTGCCGGATTTATTCTTCTATGTCACTAAAGGACAACCTTATGGAAGGGGAAAGCTATTATATGGCGGAAATCAAGGCCATGAAGCGGATTCTTGATGCGGCAGAAGAAAGCGGTCCCATGGTTGTTTGTTTTGTGGATGAAGTACTGCGGGGCACCAATACAGCGGAACGGATTGCGGCATCGGCCGGAATTCTGTGTTATCTGCGGGAATTGGGAGCGCTTTGCATGGCGGCAACCCATGACGGAGAACTGGCAGATATTTTGAAAGACTTCTATGACAATTATCATTTTGATGAAGACATGCAGGGGGATGATGTTGCCTTTGACTATAAAATAAGAAAAGGGGCGGCAACTTCCCGAAATGCAATTTTGCTTTTGGAAAAAATGGGGTATTCGGATAAAATAGTGAAAACGGCCGAAGAAATGGCAGAGAGGATTGGTTATCATGTTAAAAGTTAGTTTATATACAGACGGGGCTGCCAGGGGAAATCCTGACGGACCGGGTGGTTACGGAGCGGTTTTACATTTTACCGACAGTAAAGGAACTCTGCATGAACGGGAATACAGCGCCGGTTACAAAAAAACAACCAATAACCGAATGGAGCTCATGGCTGCAATTGTAGGGCTGGAGAACCTTACGAAACCCTGCGTGGTGGACTTGTATTCGGATTCCAAGTATTTAACGGATGCTTTTAATCAGAACTGGATTGAAGGATGGATAAAAAAAGGTTGGCGAAGAAGCGGTAATGAAAAGGTAAAAAACGTCGATTTGTGGAAGCGGCTTTTAAAGGCAATGGAGCCCCATACCGTTCATTTTATTTGGGTGAAGGGACATGCCGGACATCCGCTGAATGAACGCTGCGACGCCCTTGCTACTTCCGCTGCGGACCAAAATGCTTTGCTTGACGATGTAATCGAAGAAATGGTATGATGTTATTTGGATAATAACTAAGGAAAGGCAGAAAATCATGGATAATCTTTTAATTTTTTTGGATCGTTTTTTGGAGTATTTTATTTGTTTTGCCGTGTTTGTAACTTGCATTTTGATTGCATGTTTTTTGGGAATTAAAGTGAGAAAAGCAAAGAATGCCAAAGCAGAGGCTGTGGCAACAAAGGAAAGTGAAAATTCTGAGGAAGAATAATTATGCCTAAATCGGAAAATCAAAAACTTAAGATTATGTATATCGCCAAGATTTTGAAGGAGGAGACGGATGAAGACCATCCGATTTCCATAAAAACGATGATTGAACGCCTGTCTGCATTGGATATTAAAGCAGAGCGGAAGAGTCTCTATAGTGATTTACAAAGTCTTAGGGATTTTGGAATGGATATAGACTATATTGATTCTAAGAAAAACGGCGGATACTATCTCGTAGAGCGGGATTTTGAACTTGCGGAGTTAAAGATTCTGGTTGACATGGTACAATCCTCCCGTTTTTTGACGGAGAAAAAATCCAGGGAACTGATAAAAAAACTGGAAAATATGGCCGGTAAATACGAGGCCGGTGAACTGCAACGCAGCGTTTTTGTTACCGGCAGAGCAAAAGCCGGAAATGAAAAAGTATATTACAGTGTGGACAAGATTCATCGAGCCATCCGAGATGATAAGAGCATCCGGTTTCAGTATATGGATTATTCCGTCGGCAAAGAACTTACCCTTCGCAAATCCGGCGCGGTTTATGAAGTCAGCCCCTTTTATCTGACCTGGAATACGGAGCAGTATTATTTGGTGGGTGTGGATGAAAAAATCGGAGAGATACGCCATTACCGTGTGGACCGGATGAAGGCCATCAGTCTGACGGACAAGGAACGGAAAGGGAAGGACCTCTTTCAGGGCTTTGATATTGCAGATTATTCCAATGCAACCTTCGGAATGTTTGGCGGAGAAAAACGCAAGGTACAGATTCAATTTCAAAATGAACTGGCCGGTGTTGTCTTAGACCGTTTCGGCTTGGATACCAGTCTTAGGAAGAAGAATGAAACAACCTTTACGGTGAGTGTTTCCGTAGTTCCCAGCCAACAGTTTTTTGGCTGGCTTGCAGGGCTCGGTACCAGGGCTAAACTTTTAGGACCTGCGGATGTCCGGGAGGAATTTCACGATTTTATCGGCAATATTTACAAGAATTACTAAGGCTTGGGAATTACATTCCCGGTTCGTTATACAATAGAAACATAGAAGAACGTTGTAACCGGTCACGGTTGCAACGTTTTTATTTTTCTTGTGCATAATACATAAAAGAAATGCTTCGGTAAGGTTAAAATGTACATTGACATAAGGAATAGTATCTCTTATAATGAGACTACACCACAATATCTTGTGGTTGATTTTGTGAATGGACGCTACGCGCCACAAAATAAGGAAATTATTGGGATTAGTGTGAGGGAAGCTTATGAGTTGTTGTGACTGCAAACAAGAAAAACAGGAAATTGACTACGGGGCGTTGTATAAGACCAAACGCAACGTTAAAGTAGTAAAAAAAGACAATTGTTTGGAAGAATTTAATGTTCAAAAAGTAATTAATGCAGTCGGAAAATCCGCATATCGCGCCTTGACGGATTTTACGGACGAAGAAAAGAAACAGATTTGTCAGTATGTGATTGATAAAGTGGACGAAATGGATGTGGATAAAATTCCCATTCCCATTATGCATAATATAGTGGAAAGTGCCCTTGAGCAGGTAAAGCCCATTGTTGCCAAAAGTTACCGTGATTATCGGAACTATAAGCAGGACTTTGTACGGATGCTGGATGATGTGTATAAAAAGAGCCAGTCTATTATGTATGTTGGTGACAAGGAAAATGCCAACACCGATTCTGCTCTTGTTTCGACCAAGAGAAGTCTTATTTTTAATCAGTTAAATAAAGAACTTTACCAGAAATTCTTCCTGACAACGGAGGAACTTCAGGCATGCCGTGACGGTTATATTTATGTCCATGATATGTCGGCAAGAAGAGACACTATGAATTGCTGTCTTTTTGACGTGGAAAGTGTTCTTCGAGGCGGATTTGAAATGGGAAACATCTGGTATAATGAACCCAAAAGTCTGGACGTGGCATTTGATGTTATCGGAGATATCGTGCTGAGTGCAGCAAGCCAGCAGTATGGCGGCTTTACCGTTCCCGAAGTGGATAAAATCCTGGAGCCATATGCAAAAAAATCCTATCAGAAATATTTGGATAAATACGCCAATTTGTGTGTAGATAAAGAAATTGCGGAAGCGGAAGCATGGAATGATGTGGTACGGGAATTTGAACAGGGCTTCCAGGGGTGGGAGTATAAGTTCAATACCGTGGCCTCCAGCCGTGGTGATTATCCTTTTATTACGGTTACGGCAGGAATCGGTACCGGCAAATTTGCAAAGCAGGCGACCATCAGCATGCTGAATGTCAGACGCAGAGGACAGGGGAAGAAAGAGAACAAAAAACCGGTTCTTTTCCCCAAAATTGTATTTTTGTATGATGAAGAACTCCACGGTCCCGGAAAAGAACTGGAAGATGTATTTATGGCCGGCGTGGAATGCTCTGCGAAAACCATGTATCCGGATTGGCTCAGTTTAACCGGAAAAGGATACATTGCAAGTATGTATAAGCAGTACGGAAAAGTAATTTCGCCCATGGGTTGTCGTGCCTTTTTATCTCCTTGGTACGAAAAGGGCGGAATGCACCCCGCGGATGAAAAAGATATGCCGATTTTTGTGGGTCGGTTTAATATCGGTGCAGTTTCTCTGCATTTACCTATGATTTTGGCAAAATCCCGCCAGGAAAGCCGAGATTTTTATGAAGTGCTGGATTATTATCTTAATTTGATTCGTCAGCTTCATATCCGCACCTATGCTTATTTGGGCGAGATGCGTGCCTCTACCAATCCTCTCGCTTACTGCGAAGGTGGATTTTTGTACGGAAAATTAAAACTTACGGATAAGATTAAACCGCTTTTGAAAGCGGCCACCGCATCCTTTGGAATTACGGCTTTAAATGAAATGCAAATGCTTTATAACGGAAAGTCCCTGGTGGAGGACGGTCAGTTTGCCATTGAAGTTATGGAGCATATCAATGAAAAAATCAACGAATTTAAAGAAGAGGACGGCAATCTGTACGCAATTTACGGGACTCCTGCGGAAAATCTTTGCGGTCTTCAGATTAAGCAGTTCCGTAAAAAATACGGTATTATTGAGGGCGTTTCCGATCGTGAATACGTAAGTAACAGTTTTCACTGTCATGTGGCGGAAGACATTACCCCCATTGAAAAACAGGATTTGGAATTTCGTTTCTGGGAACTTTTGAATGGTGGAAAAATCCAGTATGTGAAATATCCCATCGATTATAATCTGGAAGCAATTAAAACGCTGATTCGCAGAGCTATGGAATATGGTTTCTATGAAGGGGTTAATCTGTCCCTTGCTTACTGTGATGATTGCGGACATCAGGAGTTGGAGATGGATGTGTGTCCCAAATGCGGCAGTAAAAATTTGACCAAGATTGACCGTATGAATGGTTATCTTTCTTACTCCCGCGTCCACGGAGATACCCGTCTTAACGATGCCAAAATGGCGGAGATTGCTGAAAGGAAGAGTATGTAAGAATGAGATATCATAATATAACGAAGGATGACATGCTTAACGGCGACGGACTACGCGTCGTTTTGTGGGTAGCAGGTTGTTCCCATTGTTGTAAAGAATGCCAGAATCCGTTGACCTGGGACCCGGATGGTGGTTTGCTTTTTGATGAAGCTGCCAAGCAGGAAATTTTCGAACAGTTGGATAAAAGCTATATTTCCGGCCTTACTTTTTCCGGCGGCGACCCGCTCCATTCCGCGAATCGGGTTGAGGTTCGCAAGTTTGCACAGGAAGTGAAAGAAAAGTATCCGGATAAGACCATTTGGCTGTACACCGGAGCGGATTGGGAGCAGATTTATCATTATCCGGTTATGCAGTATGTGGATGTGGTTGTAGACGGTGAATTTATTGTTGAGCAAAAGGATGCGACCCTGTTATGGAAGGGAAGCAAAAATCAAAATGTAATTGATGTAAAAAAAACCTTGGCTCAGACTGACCAGACCAGACCGGTATTGCATTGTAAAGATTACGAGAAATAAGCGGAGAGTAGCGATGAAAAGAATAAAGATAAAGTATTTTTCTAATGAAATTGATAAATTGGACTACATTGATGGCAAATCCGATTGGATAGACTTGCGCAGCGCGGAACACATTGTTTTGAAAAAAGGAGAATTCAAATTGATTCCTTTGGGTGTGGCGATGCAGCTTCCGGAAGGATATGAGGCGCATGTGGTGCCGAGAAGTTCTACGTTTAAAAATTTTGGCCTTATTCAAACCAATCATATGGGAGTGATTGATTATACTTATTCCGGAGACAATGACCAATGGTTTATGCCTGTTTTGGCGGTTCGTGATACGGAAATTCAGGTTAACGATCGTGTGTGTCAGTTTCGGATTATGGAAAATCAACCCAAGATTGTATTTGATGAAGTTGTTGCCCTTGAGGGACCGGACAGGGGAGGGTTCGGTTCTACGGGCAAACAATGATGATTACGCATTCCTAAATAACAATAATTTATTCCTTAAAATCCCTTTTGCGCTAAGGCGCAAAGGGGATTTTGCTTTACAAATGACCGCCAAAAATAAAGTTAGAGTGAATATGCCGGCACATGGTACAAATATTTTTGAAAGTAGTATTGAAAACTACTTTGTGCTATGCTATAATCAAAAACGTTGAGGGAAAGTATTGCAATTTAAGAAAGGAAACAAATCATGGAGAAGTTTAAGTTAGTAACGGATACCTCTGCAGATTTAAAAGCAGAGTATTTGGAAGAGCACGGAGTCGGATTAATGCATTTGTCTTGTCTTATGGATGGGGAGACCTACGGACGGGATAAAGCGATTGACATTAACACTTTTTATGAAAAAATTAGGAATGGCAGTATGCCTACAACTTCACAGGTTAACCCGGATGAAGCGAAGGAAGAGTTTTTGAAATACATCGATGAATATAAGAATATTCTTTGTCTTTCTTTTACTTCCGGTTTGAGCGGTACTTACCAGAGCGCAAAGATTGCGGCAGAAGAAATTATGGAGTCCAATCCGGATGTGAATATTGTGGTTATTGATACTTTATGTGCGTCCATAGGGCAGGGCTATATTGTGGATAAAGCCGTGGAAATGAAGGAAAGCGGCGCAACAATGCAGGAGATCGTGGATTTCGTGGAAGAAAATAAACTTCGCGTAGGTCACGTGGTAACGGTGGATGATTTGTATCATTTGCAGCGCGGCGGTCGTGTTAGTAAAACATCTGCCGTAATCGGTACCATGATCGGAATTAAGCCGATGATCAATGTAAATAATGAAGGTAAACTTGAAGTAGTATCCAAAGCAAGAGGCCGTAAGAAATCATTGCTTACTATGGTGGATATGATGGAAGAGAAAATGGGTAAGAATTGTGATCCCAAGGAAAAGGTTTTCATTAACCATGGAGATTGTTTAGAGGATGCACAGTTTGTTGCAGATGAAATTAAGAGGCGTTTCGGCCATGAAAACTTTGTGATTAACCACTTGGGACCGGTAATCGGTTCCCACACCGGTGCAGGAGCCGTTGCCCTTGGTTTTTGGGGTGAAAAGCGCCAGTAATTTGTTTTTCCTTTAATTTAATGAAGTTATAAAAAAGAAGGTTTCGGGAGTAATTCCGGAACTTTCTTTTTTGTTAAACATATAATGTAATAAATATGTTTGACAGGACAAAAATATGCATAAAAATAATTATCGCTACACCAATGACAGCCTGCCTCCTATGGATGGCGCAGGGGACTATCCCATTGCCATGGCCTATGTTCCTTGGCAAAAAGAACCGAAAATGTATGAAAATCTGGAAGAAGGCTTTTGTAACGGAACCATTTTCCCGGAATTAAATAAACCGTTTTGCGGAAAGCGTTAGGAGGGACAATATGAATTATCGAAACATGCCGGGTGGCAATGCAACAGAGAAAAGCATACTTTTAAAAAACATTGATATGGTAGGCTTTGCCATGGTGGAATTGGCACAGTATCTGGATACCCATCCCGATGATGAGGAAGCAATGGAATATTTCATGCATTTTATGAAAAATAAGAAAATGCTCATGAAAGAATACACCTTAAAATACGGTCCGCTTTGTTTGGATAACATGAATGACAGGGATTTGACCAAATGGAAATGGGCAACGGAGCCCATGCCTTGGGAAGGAGTGTGCTGATTATGTTTAGTTATGAAAAGAGATTGGAATACCCCATTAAAATTACAAAGCCGAATGCACAGATTGCCCAGGTGATTATGAGCCAGTATGGCGGTCCTGACGGAGAGCTTGGTGCTTCCATGCGTTATCTTTCCCAGCGGTATGCGGTGCCTTACCGTGAAGTGGCGGGATTATTAACGGACATCGGCACGGAAGAACTTTCTCATCTTGAGATGGTGGCTACCATTGTTCATCAGTTAACTAAGGATTTGACAATGGATGAAATCAAAGAATATGGCTTTGACAAATACTATGTGGATCATACCTTGGGTATTTGGCCCCAGGCAGCCGGCGGCGTGCCTTTTTCTTCCACGGAATTTCAGTCGAAAGGGGACATTATCACGGATTTGATGGAGGATTTGGCGGCAGAACAGAAGGCCAGAACGACTTACGACAACATCTTGCGCCTTGTTCATGATCCGGAAGTCTGCGATCCGATTCGATTCCTTCGGGAGCGTGAAATTGTTCACTTCCAGCGATTCGGCGAAGCCCTTCGTATGGTGCAGGAACGCTTGGATTCCAAGAATTTCTACGCAGTTAACCCCGGGTTTGACAAAAACTCCAGATAGAAGCATAAATTCGGATTAAATATGACCGCTGCGCGAAAAGTAACCCCTTTGTGCAGCGGTATTTTTATGTGAAAAAATGAACAAAATAAACCAAAAATCAGTTGCCTGAAAGCCGTAAATATTATATCATTATAGTGTGTAATATGGGGTAGAGTTGACGTATGGGTAAAATGTATTGTTGGTTAGACCGAGGAAAATCAGAAACGGTCGAAAATTATGACAATAGAATAAATCAAATGCCCGGATTTCATGCCGGTTATGCTTTTTTTCATCCGGTTAATTATAATTCCGCAGACCATGTTTTTGCTGTTTATATGGTTTGGAACGGTGAATTTAATGCAGTGTTACAGGACTCCATGCCCCAGGGCGGTTATGTGGTTCACTGTTCCTGCAAGGAAGCGGCGTCGCTGAGCGAAGGATGGACCGGACTTCCCGTGTATGCCAAGGTGATATCGAAGGATGGTCGGATATATATAAAAGAGATTCTTCTGGATTATAATGAGAAGCATTTTGTGATTTCCTATAATGGTTGTGATGTTGTTCCGCCGGAAGAGATTTGTTTCTGGGATTTAGGAAATGTAAACGCTTTTTTTGCGCCTAAGCCAGTCTCTTCGGGTAGTTTTTGTGGTCCGCAGGGAAGCGGAAAGTATCTTCTTGGAAGCTATCGCGGACTGCGGGGAAGCGGCAGACTGCGCTTTCAGTTTGGTTCCGGTATGGGACTTGGTCTTGGAAACGGATTTGGCTATGGCAGCGGGAAAACGTTTCTTGGAAGTTATCGTAAGATGCTGGGAAGCGGTAAGTATCTGCTTGGAAGTGGTTTTGGATTAGGCTACGGCTTGGGTTATGGTTACGGAAGCAGTCGGTATTTACTTGGAAGTTTTCGGGGACTGCATGGAAGCGGTGGAATGCGCCGGCAGTTTGGTTTCGGCCTTGGGAGCGGATTCGGTTATGGATTTGGGTTCGGCTACGGCTACGGAAGCGGCAGGTATCTGCTTGGAAGTGGTTTGGGGTTAGGAAACGGCTTTGGTTATGGCTACGGAAGCGGCAGGTATTTGTTTGGAAGTTACCGTGGAGTGCAGAGTAGCGGTGGAATGCACCGGCAATTTGGTTTCGGCTCCGGTTTTGGTCTTGGAAGTGGACTTGGCTCCGGCTTTGGTATTGGAAGCGCCGGAAAGAATCACGGTCTTGCCACATCAGCTCGAATGCTTTCCGTGTCGGATGCAAAGGAATACGAAACTTATCTTTTGGAACTGAAGCTGATTCAGGAAATCTTTGGTATCGGCAGTCTCGGATACGGTTTGAATTTAATTTAAGGTTGAAGAATTCCTTCCCAAACCGAAGGGCTCCTTCAACCTTTTATACTAAGTGCGTTTAATTTTGGAGGCCTATATGGACGGTTTTTATTCGATATGGTCAAAGCCATATTTGAAAAATAAAAAAACAACGGAATATTTTATGCAGGATTTCGAGATTTTAACGCTGCTTTTGTCGGTGCTGAAATGGCAGGAAAAGAATGGAAAAGCCAAAATGATTGCGGATGACGCTGCGTTAAAGTTTTTGCAAAAAAAGAACCTTTTGGATTTTTTTGAAGACGGGGTGTCCGCTTTGGAAGTGGATGAATCAATTTCTACGGAGGTTTTCTGGGCGGCAGGAAAGCTGTATGCTTTGAAAAAACAAAACAAGCCTTCCGTTATGATTGATTTGGATTTAATCATTTGGCAGGATATGAAAAAATGGTTTGAAGAAAGTGAACTGCTTGTTATTCACCGGGAAGAAATAGCGGAGCATGTGTATCCCGACAAATCTTTCTTTCGTATGGAGCCCGGATTTGCCTTTCCCGGCAGCTATGATTGGTCGGTGCGCCCCTGTAATACAGCTATGCTTTATTATAAGGATGTGGATTTTAAGAATTATTACGCGGAAACATCCATTGATTTTATGAAACGATGCACAGAAAAGTCGGAGAATTTAAAGCATATGGTTTTTGCCGAGCAGCGTCTTCTATCGATATTGGCAAAGGAAAAGCAGATAGAAATTAAAGCAATTTTTGAACTGGCTTCCGACATCGGCATGCAGGATTTGTTTACCCATGTTTGGGGGCACAAAAATATTTTGCGGTTCAATTATGAGGAGCGTACCCGGTATTGTCAAAGAGTTATCGGGCGAATAAAGAATGACTTCCCGGAAGCATTTGAAAAAATTGCGGATTGTAAGGATTTTAAGGAGTATATCAGCCAATGATAAAAGTTGAAAATTTATCGAAAATATATGATGATGTCACCGTTGTTGACAATTTATCGTTTCACTTGGAAAAAGGAAAAGTGTACGGATTTTTAGGGCCGAACGGCGCCGGAAAGTCAACTACGATGAATATGCTTACCGGTTATCTGGCCCCCACAAAAGGCACCATTTCCATGAAGGGCATTGATCTGTTGAAAGCGCCTGACAAAGCCAAGGCAAACATCGGCTATTTGCCGGAAATTCCGCCTTTATATCCGGATATGACTGTAACGGAATATTTAATGTTTGCGGCAGAAATCAAAGGAATTTTGACAAAAGCCTTCCAAAAGGAGGCGGTGGATAAAGTGATGGAGCAGATGATGCTTACTCCCGTTGCCCGGAGAATGATTAAGAATTTGTCCAAGGGATACAAACAAAGGGTAGGGTTTGCCATGGCGCTTCTGGGCAGACCGGATATTTTGATTTTGGACGAGCCTACGGTTGGCCTTGATCCGAAACAGATTGTGGAAATTCGAAATCTAATCAAAAAATTGAAGGATGGCAGAACCATTATTCTTAGTTCTCATATTTTGAGCGAAATAAATGCAGTTTGCGACCGGCTTTTAATTCTTTCCCGAGGAAAACTGGTGGCAGATGCTACCGCAGAAGAACTGGTGGCAAAATACAACCGCCGGCAGATTTTGGAAATCGTTTTAAAAGGAAATGCTACCGGTGCGGAAAATATGCTGAAGCGGATGAAGGAAATCGAGAGTTATCGTTTCCTTTCCGAAGATGCGCAGTCCTGTAAAATTTCTGTCACGGTGAAGGAAGGAATGGATATTAGAGAAAAGATTTCTTCCGGATGTGTGAAGGAAGGCTATGTTTTATTGGAATTAAAAGTTACTCGTGTAACGTTGGAAGACGTGTATTTAATGTTGACAAAGGAGGCGCAGTAAATGTGGGCAATTTATAAAAAAGAATTGCGCGGATTTTTCCATTCTTTTCTTGGATGGTTTTACATCGCGTTTCATTTGTTTTTTGCAGGCTGGTATTTTCGTTTTTATGGGATGCTCCAGGGGCTGCCCTATATTTCCTATGTCATCAGCGGTATTCTTCTGATCTCCCTCTTCGGGATTCCGATTCTTACCATGCGAAGTTTTTCAGAAGAGATGCGTATGCGTACGGACCAGCTTTTATATACGTCGCCGCTTTCCGTTTGGAAGATTATTTTGGGCAAATACTTTGCTTTTGTTTCTGTTTTTGGCGCCCAGTTATTGGTAATCAGTTTTTATCCCTGCTTTTTGCAGATTTTCGGGGAGGTTCCTGTGGGAGAAAATTACCTTGCGGTGCTTGGATTTTTTCTATTTGGAATGGCGGCCATTGCCATCGGTATTTTGATTTCTTCTCTTACGGAAAATCAGATTATTGCGGCAGTTTTGACTTTCTTTGTGCTTATGACAGGGGTTATGATTCCGGAAATCTGTGATTTTATCAGTCCTGGTGGGAATTTTGTGACGAAGATTCTGCAAATGTTTGATTTGACGGCGCAGATGGATTATACCCTTTACGGAATGCTTTATTTACCTTCGTTTTTGTATTATTTTTCCGTAACTTTTGTATGCCTCTATCTTACGGGATTTCTTATCTTAAAGCGTCGCTGGCGTGTTGCTACCCATGGAATCGGCAAGGTTCTGGGAAGCACGGCCCAGATTCTATTTTGGGGCATAGTAATTGTGGGAGTAAATTTCCTGGTATCGTTGATGCCGAAAGAATATGTTTTGCTTGATATGACCTATAACGGAATTTATTCTTTGACAGAGGAGTCGAAAGAGGTGCTTTCCGGGTTGGAGAGTGATGTGACTTTGTATGTTTTGCAGGGCGATGGCGAAGCGGATGATACGATTCTTGCCACGGTAGAAGGGATGGAAGCGGCGAACGAACATATCCATGCAGAATATATTTCATTAGAAGAAAATCCGTATTTTTATACGACGTATACGGATACGGAGCCTCCGGCCAACAGCATTATCGTAGTTTCCGAGGATAAAAGCATCGTTGTGAATTATTATGATTGTTATCAGGTTCAGTACGATTATGAATACAATTATGAATCCGGAGAATACCTTGTGACGGATTATAAGGTTACCGGATATGACGGGGAAGGACGCATTTTATCGGCAATCATGCAAACGGTATCGTCTGAGGTACCCAAGATATATTGTATCACCGGTCATGATGAGATTGTGCCGGATACCGAACTGGCATCTTTGTTGTCCAAAGCAAATGTGCAGACACAAATGATTAATCTTTTGGATTATGAAACCATACCGGAGGATGCGGATTGTGTATTCTTGCTTGGTCCTCTGGTGGATTATTCTGCAGAAGAAGCGGAAAAAATCACTGCTTATTTGGAAGGCGGCGGAAAAGCGATTTTTGCGGTTGCCTTTACGGATGCGGATGAACTTGAGGTGTTTCACGGACTCCTTTCTCCTTATGGTATGGAGGTTCTTCCGGGATATGTCATGGAGCAGGGAGCCAGCTATTACAATAGCTATGAATATTTCCTTCTTCCTGAGATATTGTATACGGACATTACGGAAGGGGTATACAGTACGCTTCGGACAAAATATGTCTATATGCCCTATGCCAAAGGAATTGTCTTTAATGAGGAAGCGGAAAATGTTTGGCTGGAACCCTTCCTGCAAACCACAGCCAATGCGTATTTGATGACGGATTATTCCGGTACAAATGAAACAACGGAAACCGGTGTATATTATCTTGGCGTTTATGCACGAAAAGCCTTCGGGGAAAATATATCCGAAATTATTGTTTTTTCTTCGGATTACTTTTTGTATGAAGACGTAAATATGGCGGTGAACGGAAACAATTACACTATTTTCATAAATGGCGTGAATAAACTCCTCGGAAAGGAAGCAGCAGAGAGCATTATTCCCGTTAAGAATTATTCTTATGACCCAATCATGATGGATGAAGTGGCGATTAATCTTCTTTCGGTTATTCTGGTGGGGGTAATTCCGCTGGTATTTTTAAGTATCGGGTTTGCGGTTTGGATAAAACGCAGAAAACTGTAGCAAACTGTAGCAAACGGCCGGGCTTGATTTTTCGTTTGGCTGTGGTAAGATAAAACATAAAGTTGTTGAAACGGAGGCAGAAATAGAATGGCAAAAATCAGAACCAGATTTGCACCCAGTCCTACTGGGCGGATGCATGTGGGCAATTTAAGAACGGCATTATACGCATATTTAATTACCAAACATGAGGGCGGTGATTTCATTTTGCGTATTGAAGATACGGATCAGGAGCGGTATGTGGAAGGCGCGGTGGAAATTATTTACCGTACTTTGGAAAAGACCGGACTAATTCATGATGAAGGTCCGGATAAAGATAAGGGCGTGGGTCCTTATGTACAGAGTGACCGCCAAAAACAGGGCATTTATTTGGAATATGCCAAGCAGTTGATTGAAAAAGGGCAGGCATATTACTGCTTTTGCGACAAGGAACGTTTGGCTTCGTTAAACCAGTCCGTGGGCGGAGAGGATAAGGAGATTACCGTTTATGACAAGCATTGTCTGTCTTTGTCCAAAGAAGAGGTAGAAAAGAATCTTGCGGAAGGTAAACCTTATGTTATCCGGCAGAACAATCCTACGGAAGGCACTACGACATTCCATGATGAGATTTATGGCGATATCGAAGTGGATAATTCCGAATTGGACGATATGATTTTGATTAAATCCGACGGCTATCCGACCTATAATTTTGCCAATGTAGTGGATGATCATTTGATGGGAATTACCCATGTGGTACGTGGAAATGAATATCTTTCTTCTTCACCGAAATACAACCGTTTGTATGAAGCGTTTGGCTGGGAAGTGCCGATTTATGTGCATTGTCCGTTGATTACCGATGAAGAGCATAAGAAATTGTCAAAGCGTTGCGGACATTCTTCCTATGAAGATTTAGTGGAGCAGGGATTTTTGACAGAGGCAATCGTGAATTTTGTTGCCCTCCTTGGTTGGAGCCCGGAAGAAAATCGCGAGATTTTCTCTTTGAAGGAACTTACGGAGGCTTTTGATTACCGACGCATGAACAAGTCGCCTTCTGTTTTTGACTATACGAAGTTGAAATGGATGAACGGCGAGTATTTGAAAGCAATGGAGGAAGATCGTTTTTATGAAATGGCTGAGCCCTATTTGGAAAAATACTTAAAGCCGGGCTTGGACAAGCGTAAAATTGCTTCCATGGTTAAGACACGTATCGAAATTTTCCCGGATATTGAGGAATTGGTTGATTTCTTTAATGAAGTACCGGAATATGATTCGGCAATGTATATCCATAAGAAGATGAAGACCGATGAAGAATCTTCCCTGGCGGTGTTAAAAGAAGTGCTTCCGATACTGGAAAATCTTGCGGATTACAGTAATGATAGTTTGTATCAGACGCTTTGCGCTTACGCTTCCGAAAAGGAATACAAAACCGGTTATGTAATGTGGCCGGTGCGTACGGCGGTTTCCGGAAAGCAGATGACACCTGCCGGAGCAACGGAGATTATGGAGATTATCGGTAAAGAAGAGACGTTGAAGCGTATTTCGGCGGCTATTGCTAAATTAGAAAAATAAAGGTAAAAAAGACGGTACGGGGCTGCATCGTTGCGGCCTTCGGTACCGCTTTATTTTACTGCAACGGAAAGAAACTTTCGGTTGCGCAAATGAAAAAAAGGAGGACAATGGATGGAAGTAAACAAACAACAAAAAATTGCCATGGAACACGGCAGGGGAACTATGATGGTGCTTGCCGGGCCGGGGAGCGGAAAGACTTTTACGATTACCCGAAGGATTCGCTATTTAATCCGGGAACTGGATATTCCGCCGGAGGAAATTTTGGTCATTACCTTCACGAAGGCTGCGGCCCGGGAGATGGAAAAACGTTTTTTTGACCTGATGGAGAAGGAAGCTTTGCCGGTAACATTCGGTACATTTCACGCAATCTATTTTCATATCATAAAAAGTTCTTATCATTATGATTATTCAAATATTATCACCGAAAAAGAAAAGAAAAATTATATCAGGGAAGCCATGGAAGCGACCTGCAAAGAAGGCCTTGATGGTTCCTATACAGAATTGTTATTATCGGAAATCAGCAGAGTAAAAAATGAAGGTACGGAGCCCGAAAAACACAAAGTTGCCTATCTGGAACAGGAAGTTTTTTCTAAAGTTTATAAAAAATATGAAGAGATAAAGCTTTGGAATAAAAAAATTGATTTTGATGATATGGTACTTATGTGCAGAACATTGTTTTTACACGATGAAAGGGCACTGGAATTTTGGCGAAAACGGTATCGTTATATCTTAGTCGACGAATTTCAGGATATCAATTCCGTGCAATATGACGTACTTCGGATGCTGGCGGCGCCGGAGAATAATTTGTTTGTAGTGGGTGACGATGACCAGTCAATCTATGGATTTCGCGGCGCAAAGCCGGGAATTATGCTGAATTTTAAAAGGGATTATCCTAGGGCAAAAATGGTGACTCTTCCGGTCAATTACCGCAGTACGCCGGAAATTGTCAGCGCGTCGTCGTATTTTGTCGGACATAATAAGAAACGCTATAAAAAGAAAATTAAGGCAATGAGCAACCCTGGGGAACTGCTAAGGTGCATTGCTTTTTCCAATAAACGCGAGGAAGCGGATTTTGTAGCAGAATTACTTTCGGAAAGCCGGAAGAAAATGAAGTGGGAGGATATGGCGGTTTTATATCGTAGTAATCGAGGGATTGAATTTATAATGAAAACCCTTTCGGAAAAAGGAATTCCTTTTGTGGTAAAGGAAAGAATCAGTAATCCTTTTACCGGCGATATATATAAAGACATTGCGGCCTATTTATCTGTGATTTACGGGGAAGGTAAACGGGCGGATTTTCTCCGGATTATGAATAAACCGGTGCGCTATATGAAACGGGAGTATTTACGGGAGGGGATTATTTCGCCGGAAAAACTTCTAACGGACCATTCTGTTCCGGAATATGTAAAAAAGCATCTTAAAAAATTATGCAGGGATTTACATTTTTTGAAAGAACAGCCTCCTTACGGCGCCATAAATTATATTCGGAAAGGCATGGGGTACGAAGAATATCTGTTGGTAAAAACTCCGAAAAAAAATCTTGAAGAAACGATTTCTTTATTGGAATTTTTTTCGGAAATCTCAAAAAACATACCGGATTTTAAGGAATGGAAACGTGTTATGGAAGCGACTGAGGAAGAATTTCTTGCATCAATGAATACGACACAAGAGAAAACAGGGGTAAACTTATCCACCATGCATGCATCGAAGGGACTGGAATACCGGCTGGTTATTTTGCCGGATGTTAACGAGGGGAATATTCCGCAACCGAAAGCAGAAGGGAAAGACGGGATAGAAGAAGAACGGCGCATTTTTTATGTGGCAATGACCAGGGCCAAAGAACAGTTGTATCTTTTATATCTGAAAAACCCAAAAGAAAACCGGCTGCAAAAGAGCCGGTTCTTATCACAAATCAAGTATTTGAAGGAAGAGGATTATTCTTCGTCATCCCCATCAATCAATTCATCAAATTCCTGAGAATCAAGATATTCGTCAAAGGCATCCGCTGCCGCTTCGTATTCTTCTTCATCCTCAATGTAAATTATCTCGGGTTCGGCTTCCGGATTATCGGGATCTTCCTTATAGCCGTAGAGCCATACGTTGCCTTCCTCATTTTCCCCGTTTTCATTTAAGGGAAGAAGGGCAATATAGTCCTTTTCATCCACCGTGAAAATGGTGACAATGGAGCAGGTGATTTCTTTGCCGTCGATATTCAAATCAACATAGATTTCTTCGTCTTCCATGGGATTATTCTGATTTTCCATAGGCCGCCTCCTTATCATAAAAATGCGTATTTGCTTTAAACTACAGACATTTTACAAAATAAAGGATTGGAAAGCAAGACTTTTTATGCTATTATTTACAAGAATGTAAAAAGGAGAGTGGGCATTTTGCAGGCTTGGAAACATTTTAAAACCATAACCAGACATAAGTATTTGGTGATGAAGGGCTGTTTTGCCGTTGGTTTGTACCGGCAGGGCTTACTGCATGACCTTTCGAAATACATGCCTTCGGAGTTTTGGGTAGGTGCAAAGTATTATCAGGGAAACCAAAGTCCCAACAATGCCGAACGGGAGGCGAAGGGGTATTCGTCGTCTTGGCTGCATCACAAAGGACGGAATAAACATCATTTTGAATATTGGATCGATTACAGCGGGAAAAAGGTTGATGAAGTGATGCAACCGGCCAAAATGCCGAATCGTTATATCGTTGAGATGTTTATTGACCGGGTGGCGGCATCGAAAGTGTATAACGGTATGTTTTATACGGATTGGGATGCCTGGCATTATTATAATAAAGGGAATACGGCGCAGTTTTTACATCCCTATACCAGACGTTTACTGGAGAAACTATTGTATATGAACGGAAAATACGGTGAAGAAGCAACCTACCGTTATATCCGGAAACATGTTCTTCATAATCTTTCGTCATAGTGAACCGGCGAAGGTGTGCAGGAAAAAAGATATCAGGAAGGGTAGATAAAATGATTAACGATAAAAAAGTGTTATTTAGCGGAATGCAGGCAACGGGAAATCTGACTTTGGGAAATTATCTCGGTGCATTAAAGAATTGGGTGAATATCTGTGATGAATACGAATGTTTCTATTCGGTGGTGGATTTGCATTCCATAACGGTCAGACAGGATCCGGCAGAACTCAGAAAACGTGCCAGACAGCTTCTCACCCTGTATATTGCGGCTGGATTGGATCCTAAGAAAAATTGTATTTATTATCAGTCTCACGTGAGTGGTCATGCGGAATTGGCATGGATTTTGAACTGTTTTACTTATATGGGAGAATTGAACCGTATGACCCAGTTTAAGGATAAGTCAGCCAAACATGCGGATAACATTAACGCAGGACTTTTTACATATCCTGTACTGATGGCAGCGGACATTTTGCTTTATCAGGCAGATGTTGTTCCTGTGGGAAAAGACCAATTGCAGCATCTTGAACTTACCAGGGATTTGGCGCAACGTTTTAACGGTGTGTACGGAGACGTTTTCACGGTTCCGGAGCCGTATCTTGGTAAAGTGGGAGCCAAGATTATGAGTCTGCAGGAGCCGACAAAGAAAATGTCTAAATCCGATGAGAATTCCAATGCCTCCGTGTATCTGATGGACGATACGGATACGATTATGCGTAAATTTAAGCGTGCAGTGACGGATTCGGAAGGCTGCGTACGTTATTCGGAAGAGCAACCCGGCATCCGGAATCTGATCGATATTTACAGTGCATGTACCGGAAAAACCCCGCAGGATATTGAAAAGGAATTTGAAGGTCGCGGGTACGGTGATTTTAAGATGGCAGTAGGTGAGTCTGTAGTGGCTGTACTTAAGCCCTTACAGGAAAGATTTGAAGAATTGTCGAAGGACAAAGCATATATTGATGAAGTCATCAAGGAAAACGGCGAAAAAGCCAATTATTACGCAACCAAAACCTTGCGAAAGGTGCAGAAAAAAGTTGGTTTTCCGGAAAGAATTCGTTAATACAGGAGGAGTAGAATATGGTGAAAAGTTCCATGATGGAATTAAATGAAAACAGAAATGAATTGTTCAATGAGTTGGTAGGATACTGTATGCAGTCCGGTGCCATTGATCAGAATCTGTACACGGAATATGATGTTAAGCGTGGACTTCGTGATGCCAACGGAAAAGGTGTCCTTACCGGACTTACCGAAATATCTGATGTTGTGGGCTATCAGGTGGTGGAAGGCGTTAAAATGCCGGGCGAAGGTAAGCTTTATTATCAGGGATATGATGTGGAAGACTTAGTAAAGGGGATTGGGAAACGTCGCTATGCGTTTGAAGAAATCACCTATTTATTGATGTTTGGTGCACTTCCTACGCAGAAACAGTTTGAGAGTTTCCTTGCTATTTTATCAGATTTGCAGGAGTTGTCCGGTGATTTTGTGCGAAATGTAGTGTTGCATAATCCCAGCATTAATGTAATGAATTCCCTCCAGAAGGCGATTTTAAATCTGTATTCTTATGACGAAAATCCGGAAGATATTTCTGTATCCAATGTTTTGCGTCAATGTCTTCAGATTATCGGAAAGATTCCTTTGATTTCTGTCTATGCATACCACGGATATCGTCATTTTAATTTAAATAAGAATTTAATTATTCGTAATCCGAAAAAGAATTTGTCCATCGCAGAGAATATTTTGAATATGCTTCGTCCGGACGGTAAGTTTACGGAATTGGAAGCAGCGGCACTTGATATTGCCCTCGTTCTTCATGCGGAACATGGCGGTGGTAACAATTCAACATTCACTACCCATGTAGTTACGTCTTCCGGAACGGATACCTATTCGGCTATGGCGGCGGCAATTGCTTCTTTGAAGGGGCCGAAACACGGCGGTGCCAACTTGAAAGTACAGCACATGTTTGCTGACATTAAAGCGCATGTTAAGGATTGGGATGACAAGAAAGAATTGAAAGCATATCTTACCAAGATTTTGGATAAGGAAGCCTTTGACAAGGCGGGCTTGATTTATGGTATGGGGCATGCGGTATATACGGAGTCTGACCCCAGGGAAATTATCCTGAAAGAGTTCGTGAAGAAGCTTGCGAAGGAAAAAGATCGTATGGATGAACTTCGTCTTTACGAAAATGTAGAGAATATTTCCGGTAAATTGATTGGAGAGCGCAGAAGACTCTTTAAACCGGTTTGCGCTAACGTGGATATGTATAGCGGATTTTTATACTCCATGTTGAATATTCCGGAAGAATTGTTCACTCCGATTTTTGCGATTTCCCGTATTTCCGGTTGGAGCGCACATCGTCTGGAAGAACTGGTAAATCACGGTAAAATCATTCGTCCGGCTTATAAATATGTGGGTACTCACAGGGAATTCTGTCCCATTGATAACCGTAGTGAGTAATTTGAACGGAAGGTATTTTTTAGAGCGTTTATGCTTGGAAATGAGGTTAATATGGCAGATAAATACGTTGCTTATGTTTCCTGCTATACACAGGGGAGTAAGGATGGAATAAAAATTTATGACGTAGATGTTGCAAATGGGGTAATGGCAGAAAAGGCAAAGGTGGAGATTACGAACTCCTCCTATATCACAATTTCTCACAGCAGAAAACATCTCTATTCCATAACGGATTACGGAGTGGAGGCCTTTGCGATATTACCGGACGGAATGCTGGCGTATAAGGCATCTGCGTCCATTAACGGAATGCGGGGCTGTTATTTATCGACAGACTATACAGACCGTTATCTGTTTGTGGCGGGTTACCACGATGGTAAAATCACCGTCTTAAAGTTAAAGGAAGATGGTAGTTTTGACGGTATCACGGACGAAGTGTTCCATAAAGGAATGGGAAGTATTGCAGACCGTAATTTCCGTCCCCATGTGAATTGCGTGAAGATGACAAGAGATAACAAATATCTTTTGGCGGCAGATTTGGGTATGGATCATGTGAAGGTTTATGCGGTGGATTTTTCTACCGGAAAACTTAAATTGGTGGATATCATCCATTCAGAGCAGTATTCCGGACCGAGACATATTAAAATATCCAAAGACGGAAAGTATATTTATATTATTCATGAATTAAAGAATCAGGTGGATGTATATGCTTATACGGAAGCTGCACCTGGCAACCCGGAGTTTGAAAAGATTCAGTCTATTTCCACTTTAAATGATTACCATGCAGGAGATTCTGCGGCAAGTGCATTGAATTTGTCTTGGGATTATAACTATTTAATCTGTTCTAATGCCGGCGATAATAGTGTAATTATATACGAGATTGATAAGAAAAGCGGTCTGCTGAAAAAAATTCTTTGTCTTCCCATTAGCGGAAGTTACCCCAAAGATGCCATGATGTTCCCGGATAACAAACATTTGGTTTCTCTTAATCATGAAGGTAATACCATGACGTTTTTTGCAGTAGATTTGGCTGCCGGAACGTTGGCAATGAATACAAAAACCCTTAGCATTGCACAGCCGAACTGCATTGTATTTCATAAAGTCAGCGTGTAAATGTCGGATAAATGATAGAATGGAAATAAATATACGAAAAGAGAAAGGAGTAGCATATGGCTACTCCTTTTTTGCTGTTTTAAGAATATATTTTATGGAGATGCTCCATTTTGGCACCGGCACCGGCCAGTAATAAATCCAAAAGAGTAAGAGCAGTCATAGCTTCCACAACGACAACGGCTCTCGGTACGATGCAGGGGTCGTGTCGGCCTTCAATGGATAATGTTATGGCATTTCCGTTTTGGTCTACGGTTTTTTGGGGCTGATAAATGGAAGGGGTAGGTTTGAAATAGGTTTTTATCACGATTTCTCCTCCGGTGGAGATTCCGCCGAGAATTCCCCCACAGTGGTTGGTAGCAGTGGCAATCCTACCGTCTGCACAAGTAAAGCCATCATTGTTCTCGCTCCCAAGTGCCCGTGACGCGGAAATTCCGTCGCCGATTTCTACGGCTTTTACAGCACCGATGGAAAACATGGCTTTGGAAAGGGCAGCATCCAATTTATCAAAAACCGGTTCACCGACACCGGCCGGTGCGCCGCTTATGATACATTTTACGCATCCTCCCACAGAATCTTTTGCAAGACGCTTTTCGTCGATAAAAGCCAGCGCTTTTTCGCCGGCTTCCCTATCCGGCATGCATACGGGATGGGAAAGGGCAAAAGAAATATCGGGGGCGGAATCATTGGCTTCAATAGGACCAATCGCTTTGGTGTAGGCAGTAAGCGAGATGCCAAGTTCTTTTAATATTTTGATTGCAACTGCACCGGCAGCAACTCTGGCTGCGGTTTCACGGCCGGAAGAGCGTCCGCCGCCGCGGTAATCCCGGAATCCGTATTTTGCATCAAAAGAAAAATCAGCATGCCCGGGACGATAACAGTTTGCAATGTTGGAATAATCTTTGGAATGTTGCGAGGTATTTTGAATCACAAGCGATATCGGAGCACCGGTGGTGCGACCTTCAAAAACACCGGATAAAATTTCGACTTTATCATCCTCTTTACGCTGGGTGGTTACGGATGAAGTACCCGGTTTTCTGCGGTCGAGATATACTTGGATATCCTCCGCGCATAAAGAAAGTCCTGCCGGACAGCCGTCAATAACTGCGCCTAGAGCGGGACCATGGGATTCCCCCCATGTTGTGATACGAAATAAATTACCATATGTTGAACCGGCCATAGTAACCTCCTGAAGTTAGAAATCAAATCTTATTATAAAACAAGGAATTTATTAGGACAAGAAAAAATATTGTAGTTTGCAGTGTAATAGTGTTAAAATGGTAGAAGAATTTTGATTGGAGATAGAAAATGTATAAGATTATTACACAGGAAGGCCGGGCAAAGAGGGGCGAATTTCATACTCCTCACGGCGTAATTCAAACACCGGTTTTTATGAATGTAGGTACGGTCGCAGCAATCAAAGGGGCTGTCTCAACAGAGGATTTGGAACAAATCGGTACACAGGTACAGCTTTCCAATACCTATCATTTGCATGTTCGACCCGGTGATGAAGTGGTTAAAAAAATGGGTGGGCTTCATAAATTTATGTCCTGGGACAAGCCCATTCTTACGGATTCCGGCGGATTTCAGGTGTTTTCCCTGGCAGGTCTTCGGAAAATAAAAGAAGAAGGTGTATATTTTAACTCCCACATTGACGGTCGGAAGATTTTTATGGGACCAGAGGAAAGCATGCAAATTCAGTCCAATCTGGCTTCTACCATAGCCATGGCATTTGATGAATGTCCCTCCAGTAAGGCGGATAAGGGATATGTAAGGGCATCTGTGGAACGGACCACGAGATGGCTGGAGCGGTGCCAAAAGAAAATGAAAGAACTGAATATGCGGGAAGATACGATTAACAAAGAGCAGCTTTTGTTTGGAATAAATCAGGGTGCGATATTTACGGATTTACGAATTGAACACGCAAAGAGAATCGCAGAATTTGACCTTCCGGGATATGCCCTTGGTGGTCTTGCGGTGGGGGAGAGCCATGAGGAAATGTATCATGTTTTGGAGGAAACGGTACCGTATCTTCCGGTAAATAAGCCGACCTATCTGATGGGCGTCGGTACCCCGGCCAATATTTTGGAGGCGGTGGAACGAGGGGTAGACTTCTTTGATTGCGTTTATCCTACCAGAAACGGCCGTCATGCACATCTGTACACTAATTTCGGGAAGATTAACCTTATGAATGCGCAGTATGAAACGGACGATTCGCCCATTGAAGAAGGTTGCGGTTGCCCTACCTGCAGAAGATACAGCCGCGGATATATTCGTCACCTGTTAAAAGCGAAAGAAATGCTTGGTATGCGTCTTTGTGTACTTCATAATTTGTATTTCTATAACAAGATGATGGAAGAAATCCGGGAAGCCTTGGATGAAGGCCGTTTTGCGGCTTATAAAAAAGCCAAACTGGACGGAATGAACAACGGAAACGAAAAAATGTGAAAAAACAGAAAACGCCTTGTAATTAAGGCGTTTTTTGTGTATTATTTAGAGTGGTGTGTTGTGGAGATTTCATCACGACGCAAAGGTAAAAGTTTTAGGAGGAATAACTATGATGACAGTATTTGAACAGGCAACCGTGGCTACAGGAGGAGCGGCAGTAGACCCTATGGGTGGTGTTGTAGGCACACTTATTTATATGGTGGTTATTTTTGCGCTTTTCTATTTTATTGCAATTCGTCCCCAGAGAAAGGAACAGAAAAGAATCGAAGCTCAGATTGCATCCATGGAAACCGGAGATGTTGTTCTTACAACATGCGGATTTTACGGTGTAGTTATGGATATTACGGAAGATGATGTTATTGTGGAATTCGGTAGCAACAAAAACTGCCGTATTGCTATGAAGAAGTCTGCAATTGCGCAGGTTGAAAAAGCAGAATAAAACACGGAAGGTGACGAATATGAATTTGAATCTTGTATGCATTCCCGGCGACGGAATCGGTCCGGAAATCGTTGCCCAGGCCAAGAAAGTCTTGGACAAAGTGGCTTCGGTTTACGGTCATGAAATAAATTATACGGATATTCTTATGGGAGGAGCCTCCATCGACGTACACGGTATTCCTTTGACGGATGAGGCAATTGCTACCGCAAAGGCAGCCGATGCTGTACTGATGGGATCTATCGGCGGAGATACCAATACCTCTCCCTGGTATCAGCTTCCCCCTGAAAAGCGTCCGGAAGCAGGTCTTTTAAAAATCAGAAAGGCATTAAATTTATTTGCCAACCTGCGTCCTGCCGTACTTTACGATGAACTTTCCGGTGCGTGTCCACTGAAAGAAGAAATCAGCAAAGCCGGTTTTGATATGATGATTATGAGGGAACTTACCGGTGGTCTTTATTTCGGTGAGAGAAAAACCACG
The DNA here is from genome assembly GCA_015057055.1 of Lachnospiraceae bacterium. Taxonomy (GTDB): domain Bacteria; phylum Bacillota; class Clostridia; order Lachnospirales; family Lachnospiraceae; genus NK4A136. The sequence continues at coordinate 29,019 of SVFE01000008.1, forward strand.
ACGGAAAATGGTGTGAGAAAAGCCGTGGACACGCTTTCTTACGATGAAAATGAAATCCGCAGAATTGCCATCAAAGGGTTTGATATTGCAAGAAAACGTCGCGGTAAGGTTACCAGCGTGGATAAAGCCAATGTTTTGGATTCTTCCAGACTTTGGAGAGCAGTAGTGAACGAAGTGGCAAAAGATTATCCGGATGTAACCTTGGAGCATATGCTGGTGGATAACTGTGCCATGCAGCTTGTGAAAGATCCGGCGCAGTTTGATGTCATTCTTACCGAGAATATGTTTGGTGATATTTTATCGGATGAAGCAAGTATGGTTACCGGTTCCATCGGAATGCTGGCTTCCGCATCCTTAAATGATACCAAATTCGGTCTGTATGAACCCAGTCATGGTTCGGCACCGGATATTGCCGGCAAGGATTTGGCCAATCCCATTGCAACGATTTTGTCCGCATCCATGATGCTTCGTTATACATTTGATTTGGATAAAGAAGCGGATGCGATTGATGCCGCTGTCCAGCAGGTACTGAAAGACAACTATCGTACGGGAGATATTTTCAGTGAAGGATGCGAAAAGGTTGGCTGTAATCAGATGGGCGATTTAATTGTGGAAAGAATTTGTTAATACGTTTTATAACAGTTAGTTAATTTGTTTATACAGGAGGAGAAGGAAATGAGAAGTGACAGCGTAAAAACAGGTACGCAGCAGGCACCCCACAGAAGCTTGTTTAATGCCTTGGGTTATACAAAAGAAGAAAGAGAACGTCCTTTAATCGGTATCGTTAGTTCTTATAACGAAATTGTTCCTGGGCATATGAATCTGGATAAGATTGTGGACGCAGTAAAAATGGGTGTTGCCATGGCCGGCGGTACTCCGGTTGTATTTCCCGCTATTGCAGTATGTGACGGTATTGCCATGGGACATGTGGGGATGAAATATTCCCTGGTGACAAGAGATTTGATTTGTGATTCTACGGAATGTATGGCTATGGCCCATGGATTTGACGGTCTTGTTATGGTACCGAACTGCGATAAGAATGTGCCCGGTCTTTTAATGGCGGCTGCTCGTCTTAACATTCCTACTATTTTCTGTTCCGGCGGGCCTATGCTTGCGGGAAGAGTGAAAGGTGAAAAGAGAAGTTTATCGTCTATGTTTGAAGCGGTTGGCTCCGTTGCGGCAGGCACCATGACCATGGAAGATTTGGAACTTTTTGAAGAAAAGGTATGTCCTACCTGTGGTTCCTGCTCCGGAATGTATACGGCCAACAGCATGAACTGTCTTACGGAAGCACTGGGGATGGGACTGAAAGGAAACGGAACCATTCCTGCAGTTTATTCCGAACGTATCCGTCTCGCAAAACATGCCGGAATGCAGATTATGGAATTGGTGAAGAATGATATCCGCCCGAAGGATATTATGACGGAAAAAGCATTTTTAAATGCCCTCACCATCGATATGGCACTTGGTTGTTCTACCAACTCCATGCTTCATTTGCCTGCGATTGCTAATGAAGCTGGTGTTGAATTGAATCTTGATATTGCCAATGAACTTAGTGCAAAAACACCGAATCTTTGTCATTTGGCGCCTGCAGGGCCTACTTATATGGAGGATTTGAATGAAGCCGGCGGTGTGTATGCGGTAATGAATGAATTAACTAAGAAGGATTTGCTATATACGGATGTCCTTACCGTAACCGGTAAGACCATGGGTGAAAACATTAAGGGCGCCATTAATATGAACCCGGAAGTTATTCGTCCCATTGAAAATCCTTACAGTGAAACCGGCGGTATTGCTGTGCTGAAGGGTAACCTTGCCCCGGATTCCGGTGTGGTAAAACGTTCGGCCGTAGTACCTGAGATGATGGTTCACGAAGGGCCTGCGAGAGTATTCGAATGTGAAGAAGATGCTATTGATGCAATCAAAAACGGTAAAATTGTTGCCGGTGATGTTGTGGTAATCCGTTATGAAGGTCCGAAAGGCGGTCCGGGTATGCGTGAAATGTTAAATCCTACATCGGCAATTGCCGGAATGGGACTTGGATCCAGCGTTGCTCTGATTACGGACGGTAGATTTTCCGGCGCATCCAGAGGCGCATCCATCGGCCATGTTTCACCGGAAGCAGCCGTTGGCGGACCGATTGCGCTGGTGGAAGAAGGCGACATTATTTCCATTGATATTCCCAATAATCGTTTGGATATGAAGGTTTCCGATGAGGAATTGGCAGCAAGAAAAGCAAAATGGCAGCCTAAAGAACAGCATCTTACCGGTTATCTTGCACGTTACCGCGAGATGGTAACCAGCGGAAATCGCGGTGCGGTTTTGGTAAAACCCGGAGAAAACTAAGATTTACAAAGAGAGGATTAGAACATGCAGTTAAATGGTTCACAAATTGTAGTAGAATGTTTGAAAGAACAGGGGGTGGATACGGTTTTTGGTTATCCCGGAGGAAGTATCCTTAATATTTATGATGAACTTTATAAACATTCGGATGAAATTACACATATACTGACCTCCCACGAACAGGGGGCTTCTCATGCGGCAGACGGATATGCAAGAGCCACCGGAAAAGTAGGTGTCTGTATGGCAACCAGTGGACCCGGTGCAACCAATCTGGTTACGGGTATTGCTACCGCATATATGGACAGTGTGCCCATGGTGGCAATTACAGCAAATGTTTTTTTGCCGCTCCTTGGAAAAGACAGTTTTCAGGAAGTGGATATTGCCGGTGTAACCATGCCGATTACAAAACACAGTTTTATTGTTAAGGATGTAACTATTTTGGCGGATACCATCCGGAAAGCATTTGCCATTGCCCGTTCCGGACGTCCCGGTCCTGTACTTGTGGATATCACAAAGGATGTAACAGCCAATACCTGTGAGTATGAAAAGAAAGAACCCTATTCTCTGGATGTGAAAGCACGTTATGACGAAGCTGACATTACCAAAGTGCTGGAGCTGATTCGCGCATCGAAAAAGCCGTATATCTACCTTGGCGGTGGCGCAATTATCTCTGACGCTACGAAAGAAGTGGCTGAATTTGCCAAGAAAGCGGATGCTCCTGTTTGCGATACCTTGATGGGAAAGGGCGCCTTTGATGCCTATTCGGATTTGTATACCGGAATGATTGGTATGCACGGTACAAAAACTTCAAATCTTGGCGTAAGTAAATGTGATTTGTTAATTGCACTGGGGGCAAGATTTTCTGACCGTGTAATCAGCAAAGCCAATATGTTTGCCAGCAACGCAAAGATTGTACACATTGATGTGGATGCGGCAGAAATTAACAAAAATATTAAGACCACAGCTTCCGTTGTGGGAGATTTAAAAGAGGTATTACAGAAACTGAATGCCTCCTTGGAACAGCAAAACCACAGTGAATGGATTGCGGAAATTAAAGAAATGAAAGAAAAGATGCCGCTTACTTATCCTCAGGATAAATTGACCTGTCCGTACATTATCGAAACCTTGGATAAGGTGACGGAAGGAAAAGCGATTATTACCACGGATGTAGGACAGCATCAGATGTGGGCGGCGCAGTATTATAAATATACCCAGCCCAGAACCTTTTTGTCTTCCGGCGGACTCGGTACCATGGGATACGGTCTGGGTGCTTCCATCGGAGCCAAGGTTGGTATGCCGGATAAGATTGTTTGTAATATCGGTGGCGACGGATGCTTCCGAATGAATATGAACGAGTTGGCCACCGCTTCCCGTTACAATATTCCGATTATTCAGATTGTAATTAACAATCATGTTCTCGGTATGGTGCGTCAGTGGCAGACTCTGTTTTACGGAAAGCGTTATTCACAGACTATTTTGGAAGATAAAGTGGATTTTGTAAAAGTTGCGGAAGGTCTTGGATGTAAAGCAATCCGCGTAACGAAAAAGGAAGAGGTTGAACCGGCCCTTCGCGAGGCTATTGCGGCAGGTTGTCCCGTTGTATTGGATTGTATCATTGAGGAAGATGAAAAGGTATTCCCCATGGTACCCGGCGGCGCACCCATCAGCGATGCTTTTGATGCAGAGGATCTTGCAAAGAAAGAATCCTAATATAGTTTGAAAGTGAAAAGGCTTTAGCCGGTATGTAATTTATGAAGGAAAAACTTAAGATAATAGGCGGCGCAATGCTTGCCCTAATCGTAATTTCTGTTGTCGGATTCTATTTTTCCATGGCAAATTATTATTCGGACAAGTTTCTTTGCGGCACCTGGATTAACGGTATTTATTGTACCGGACTTACGGTAGAAGAAGTAGAGAGTCGTCTCGTTTCCGAAAACTCTGCGGAGTATTTTGCGGTGACAGATTATGAGGGAAATACGGAGCAGATTTGTCTTTCTGATGTAGGATATTATATTTCTTACGGCGAGGAACTTCGTAACATCATGCATACACAGAACCCTCTTTCTTGGCTTGGAAGTTATTTTACCCGGCGTACTTATGATGTGGTTCCGGTATGTTCTGTTTCGGAAAATGCCCTTCGGGAAACCGTTTACGAAATGGAATTTATGTCAGCGATGCAGTATGATGAAACGCTGCATCCTTATATTGTCCGAACAAGAGAGGGTTATGCTCTCGTGGATGAAACCAAACATTTGTTGTGTCCGGAAGAGGCTTATCATGCCATTTACGAAGAAATCAGAAATCACGGAGACAGTATTTCATTAAATGAAGCCGGTTGTTATCGTGATGTTCCCATTACGGATGATATGCAGGAAGTGTATGATTTGTGGGCAAGCATCGAAGACGTCCAGGATTTTCGGGTGACGTATATGTTTGGAGAGGAGGAATTTGTAATTGATTCTTCCGAAACCAGCAGCTGGATTATGACGGATGAAAATGGCAGATTTGTATATGATTCTTCCGGCGATTTGATGATTAGCGAAGAAGAAGTTGCAAAAACCGTAAATGAGATGTCAGAAATCTTTTCCACCTTGGGCGGTACCCACCGTTTTTTTACAACAGACGGTGAATGGATTGAAGTATCCGGCGGTACCTACGGAAATGACATTGATGAAGCTGCAGAGATAAATAATTTGCTGACCCTGTATCGGAGCGGCATGAGAGCATGTCGGCGCACACCGCAGTATGAGGAACAAGGTGCAGAACCGGGTAGGGATGATTTGGGCGATACCTATGTGGAAGTTGACATGGGAGAACAAAAATTGTATTACTACGAAGAGGGACAGCTTCTGCTGGAAACGGATATTGTTACCGGAAATCAGGCAAGGGGCTGGGATACGCCTTCGGTCGTGTGCTACGTGTATTCCAAGCAACGAAACCGTATTTTGCGGGGCGCTACCTACGCCACCTTTGTTTACTACTGGATGCCCATATACGGAAACATCGGTTTTCATGATGCAACATGGCGCAGAAGCTTTGGGGATGACATTTATACCTATGACGGTTCCCATGGTTGCGTGAATATGCCCAAGGAGGCAGCGGCGGCTTTGTATGATTATGTCGAAATCGGAACCCCGGTTATACTATATAATTAGTAAATTTTATTGTTGACGCATTTGAAAAATAAGCGTAACATACAAGATAAACTTGATATTTAGCTTTAAGGAGGAGAAAAAAGTGGGAAGAGTTTATAATTTCTCAGCAGGTCCTGCAGTTTTACCCGAGGAGGTATTAAAAGAAGCACAGGACGAAATGATGGACTACAGAGGAACAGGAATGTCTGTAATGGAGATGAGTCATCGCTCCAAGACTTACGATGCAATTATTAAAGAAGCAGAAGCGGATTTAAGAGAGCTGATGAATATTCCTGACAATTACAAAGTATTGTTTTTACAGGGCGGAGCAAGCCAGCAGTTTGCAATGATTCCTATGAATCTTATGAAAAACAAAGTGGCTGATTATATTGTAACCGGACAGTGGGCTAAGAAAGCTTATCAGGAAGCTTCCATTTACGGTAAGGCGAATAAAATTGCTTCTTCCGAAGATGAGACTTTCTCTTATATTCCGGATTGTTCTGATCTTCCGATTTCGGAAGATGCAGACTATGTTTACATCTGTGAAAACAACACAATTTACGGTACCAAGTTTAAAACCCTTCCGAATACCAAGGGTAAACTTCTTGTTTCCGACGTATCTTCCTGCTTCCTTAGCGAGCCGGTGGATGTTACAAAGTACGGCGTAATCTACGGCGGTGTTCAGAAGAACATCGGACCTGCCGGTGTGGTTATTGTAATTATCCGTGAAGATTTGATTACGGAAGATGTTCTTCCCGGTACTCCTACCATGTTGAAATATAAGACTCATTCTGATAATGATTCAATGTACAATACACCGCCTGCATACGGTATTTATATCTGCGGTAAAGTATTTAAATGGATTAAGAAGATGGGCGGCCTTAGCGCAATGAAAGAGCACAATGAAGCAAAGGCAAAAATTCTTTACGATTTCCTTGACGAAAGCAAATTGTTTAAGGGTACCGTTCGTAAAGAAGACCGTTCTCTTATGAATGTTCCTTTTGTAACCGGAAGCGACGAACTGGATGCTAAGTTTGTTAAGGAAGCAAAAGAAGCAGGACTTGAGAATCTCAAAGGCCACAGAAGCGTTGGCGGTATGAGAGCAAGTATTTACAATGCAATGCCGGTAGAAGGCGTGAAAGCATTGGTTGAATTTATGAAGAAATTCGAAGCAGAAAATACAAAATAAGAAAGATAGCAGGAGAGAAAAAATGTTTAAATATCATTGCTTAAATCCGATTGCCAACGTTGGTTTGGATAAGTTTACGGATAATTATGTAAAAACAGATGCTTTTGAAGAAGCACAGGGTGTTTTGGTTCGTAGTGCAGCGATGCACGATTTGGATTTGCCGGAAAATCTTTTGGCAGTAGCAAGAGCCGGTGCAGGTGTTAATAATATTCCTTTGGATAAATGTGCAGATAAGGGTATTGTTGTATTTAATACCCCCGGTGCTAATGCAAATGCAGTAAAGGAAATCGTCATTGCTGCATTGTTTATGGCAAGCCGTGATATTGTTGGCGGTATTGAATGGGTAAAATCTGCAAAAGACGATGAAAACATTGCAAAAGCAGCAGAAAAAGAAAAGAAAAAATTTGCCGGAACCGAAATCGAAGGCAAGAAACTTGGTATCATCGGTCTTGGCGCTATCGGTGTTAAGGTAGCTAATGCAGCAACTAACCTTGGAATGGAAGTATACGGATATGACCCGTATGTTTCCGTTGATGCAGCATGGAATCTTAGCCGCAGTGTTAAGCATGTATTTGATGTGGATGATATTTACCGTGAATGTGATTACATCACCATCCATGTTCCCTTGATGGATTCCACAAAGAATACCATCAACGAAGCTGCCATCAGTAAGATGAAAGACGGCGTTATTATTCTTAACTTTGCAAGAGATCTTTTGGCAGATGAAAAAGCAGTTTTGGAAGGATTAAAATCCGGAAAAATCAGAAAATATGTATCTGATTTCCCGAACCCTACCACAGCAGGTCAGGACGGATGTATCGTGATTCCTCATCTTGGTGCTTCTACTGAAGAGGCAGAAGATAACTGTGCTAAGATGGCAGTGAAAGAGATGATGAATTATCTTGAAAACGGTAATATCGTAAACAGCGTAAATTATCCGAATGTGGATATGGGTGTATGCCAGAACGCAGGTCGCGTGGCTATCTGTCACAAAAACATTGCAAACATGATTACGAAGTTTACGGCTACCTTTGGTGATTTGGGCATCAATATTGAAAATATGATGAATAAGTCCAAAGGTGAATATGCTTACACCATGCTTGATGTAGCAGCTTCTGTTACGGATGAAATCGTAGAAAAATTAAACGCAATCGAAGGTGTTATTAAAGTACGTGTAGTAAAATAATGGTTTGCCGAAAAAACAGAAAATTAAGTATAAAAAACCGGATAACGTAATGGTTATCCGGTTTTTGTATTCAACAAAAATTTTATACACTTTGTCCTATAGTTAATCCTGCTATAATTAGTAACTGTAAGATCGTACCGATGAGAAAGAAAATGGAGGTTATCCATAAGATAACATTTTCTGCCACAGCATAAGGCGGTCTGTTCTTTTGAAACAAATTGACGAAAATAAGAACGAAACTAATCAGTCCCAGTATGATTTCCGTCAGACTGGTTATGGAAAAAAGAATCAAGACACCGTCGTACAATAAATCAAAAGCATCCCATGCATGTGACATGAAAGCGCAGAATGCAGGAAATCCCAAGAAGGGCATTAAAAAGGGCAAAAGTACTTCTGCAAAAAGAAATACCCTTGGGCGCATTTTTTTAAACATAAGCAGTGCTCCTTTGTGATAGAGAAAAATCAGTCATGAATATGAACATCGCCGTAGTTTCCCATATTTCCTACGGTATTTTGGAACTTTCTTTCGTTTTCCACGCTCTGCTCGGAGGCTAAATCCATATAGCGGATGAAAACTTCTTCCAAAGTTGTGTTATGCTTTTGGGCTAATTCTTCCATAATTGGTTTTAATTTTTCCAACTGATAGGATACCTGGGTTTTTTGCGGATCAATACCGCATAAAACTTTATCTGCGTACTCGTTAATTGTATTTAAAAATTCTCTGTCTTCCGCTGTCATACGGGACCTCCTTGAATATAAAATTGATCCTTTGAATCGTTTATATTATAACTTACAATTGTTGTTTTGACAAATGAAACAAAAACTGTCCCGGCTTCCTTTATTGAAAGAAATATCCAATAATGGTATCATCAATAATATACAAAAAATTGAGGAAATGTTATGAATAATGTAAATAAAACTTTGTATATCCCCTTGTACGGGAAAGCTCTGGTCAGTAGTAGAGGGATTATTCTTTCGGATAAAACAGCGGAAGATATATGGGCAAAAGAGGGATTTTTGCTAAAAGGAAAATCGAAATCCGTTTGGCTGGCCTATTATATGGCGATGCGTTCCGCGGTTTATGATGCGTGGCTTACTTCAAAGGTAAAGAATCATCCGGATGGTGTTGTGTTACATATCGGATGCGGAATGGACAGCAGAATAAAAAGGGTTTCAGAAAAGTGCAGCCATTGGTATGACATTGATTTCCCGGAGGTAATAAAAGAACGAAAAAAATATTATGTGGAAGACTCTTATTATCAAATGATAGAGGCAGATATGCGAAGGGGAGACTGGGAAAACAAAGTGAAAGAAACTGGCACTGCGCTTATTATTATGGAGGGTGTCAGCATGTATTTTTCGCCGGAAGAAATTGACACATTGCTGCAGGGTATTGCAAAGCATTTTAGTTCGGTTATGCTTTTAATGGATTGCTATACGGAAAAAGCGGCCCGGATATCGAAATATAAAAATCCCATTAATGACGTAGGCGTAACAACGGTATACGGTTATGATGAACCGGAAAAATTGGTTGAAAATGCCGGTTTGAAATTTCTGGCGGAGCACACCATGACACCAAAATATCTAATTGATGCGTTGCAAGGCGCAGAAAAAATGATTTTTCGTAATGTTTTTGCAGGAAAATTTGCAAAAAACATGTATCGGATGTATGAATTTAGTACTATATAGTTGCTTTTTGACGGGTTCGAAGGAATTCTAGGGAGGAAATACATACCTTGTTTTATATGCAATTTTTTGGTAAAATAATCAAGTGATTTTGCACAAATGAAAATAAAAAATAATGCATTAAGCATGGAAAAGAGGACTTTATGGCAAATATCAGACCTTTTCAGGCGGTAAGACCGAGACAGGATATGGCATCCACAATTGCGGCACTTCCTTATGATGTGTACAACAGAAAAGAAGCAAAGGAAATTGTACAGGAAAATCCCCGCTCCTTTTTGGCAATTGATCGTGCTGAAACCCAGTTTGATGGCAGTGTAGATACCTACGCGGATTGTGTTTATGAGAAAGCATCTCAAATGCTTCGCGAATGGATTGCAGAAGGGTATTTTATCAGAGAGAATAAGCCATGCTATTACATATATGAGTTGACAATGAACGGAAGAAAACAGACCGGTATTACAGCCTGTGCCTCCATTGATGATTACCAGAACAACGTTATCATGAAGCATGAAAATACCAGAGCCGATAAGGAAGTTGACCGTATTCGTCACGTTGATGCTTGTAACGCTCAGACCGGGCCCATTTTTTTGGCCTACAGAAATAACGGGGTAATCAGTGAGATTATTGCGAAAGTAAAGTTGAATGAAGCAGAGTATGATTTTACCGGAGAAGACGGCGTTACCCATAAAGTGTGGGTAATTTCTGATGAAAGTGATGTGGAAGCTATTTGTAAAGCTTTTTCCGGAATTGATAAGATTTATATCGCGGATGGTCATCATCGCTGTGCTTCTGCTGTGAAAGTCGGATTAAAGAGAAGAGAGGAAAATCCTACTTATACCGGTGAAGAAGAATTCAATTATTTTCTTTCTGTTTTGTTCCCGGACAGCGAACTTATGATTATGGACTATAACCGTGTCATTAAGGATTTAAACGGTATGAGCAAAGAGGAATTTATGGATAAGTTATCCGTGCTTTTTGAAATTTCGGATGCATCGGATGTGCCTGTGAAACCGTCTTGCAAAGGAGAAGTCGGCTTCTATACAGCGGGCAAATGGTATTTGCTTACCATGAAAGATGCCATTAAGAGCGTTGACCCGGTAGAGGGACTGGATGTATCGGTTTTGCAAAAATATGTTTTGGATGAACTTCTTGGAATCACCGACCCGAAAACGGATAAACGAATCGATTTTGTAGGTGGAATCCGAGGACTTCAGGAATTGGAGCGCAGAGCGGATAGTGATTGCGTGGCAGCATTTGCAATGTATCCTACGTCCATTCAGGAGTTATTTGGTGTATCGGATGCAGGACTTTTGATGCCTCCGAAGTCTACCTGGTTTGAGCCGAAGCTTCGAAGCGGTATCTTTATTCACGACTTGGCATAGGGGAGGATAAGGTCTTGAACAAAAAACTGTATAATTTAATGGATTGGGCGGAAATAGAGGCTGTTGTTTACGGAGAATGTGAACATCCGGAGAATATTTTAGGACCTCATAATGTGGGCAAACAGACTCTGGTACAGGCTTTTTTCCCGGGGACAAAAAAAGTTTCCCTTTATATTGACGGCAAGGAAGGTACCAAGGGAAAAACAGTCAAAGAAGAGATTAAGATGGATTTGGCCGACGAAGCGGGATTTTATGCTGCTTTGCTTTCCGGAAAAGACAGACGGGATTACTATTTCCATGCGGAATATCCGGAAAAAGGAAAGAAAGCCAGGGATTTTAAAGATGTATATTCCTTTACCGCCTTGATCAAAGAAGCCCAGGCGGAAATGTTTAATTCCGGGGCAGACCGGGAAGTGCAAAATCTTTTAGGCGCTCATAAAATGACGATAAATGGTGTACGCGGCTGTCGTTTCGCTGTTTGGGCACCGAATGCAGTCCGTGTCAGCGTTGTGGGGGATTTTAACGAATGGGATGAACTGATGTATCCCATGATGCCTGTGGGTAATTCCGGCCTTTATGAAATTTTTATTCCCGGCGTGGAATACGGAGCAAAATATAAATATCAGATTTTGAAAAAGGGCGGGGAAAAACTCTGGAAAAGTGACCCTTATTCAATGGTTGTTGAAAAAGACGGCGGAGCTTCCGTTGTAACGAATCCGGGCGGTTTTAAATGGCAGGATGATGATTGGATGAAAAACCGCAAGAAAAAGGATTACAAAGTGCTACCGCTTAATATCTATGAATTGTTTCCGGGGACATTTTCGGAAAAGGGAGATGTAAACATGAAGGCATTGACGCCGGATGTTGTCTCTTATGTGAAGGATATGGGATATACCTATGTGGAATTGTTTCCTATTGCGGAGTACCAAAATGAAGAGAGTCTTGGCTTTCAAACAAGTCATTTTTATGCACCTACAAGTCGCTATGGTACGCCTTCTGATTATATGTATTTTATCAATGAATTGCATAAAGCGGGAATCGGTGCGGTTTTGCAATGGTGTCCTTATGGATTTTCTGCGGACGAGTCGGGGCTTATGGCCTTTGACGGAAGCTGCTTGTATGAGCATGAAGACTATCGTAAAGGAATTGATTTTCGAAATGGACTGCGCTTGTTTAATTACGGACGGCCGGAAGTTGCACAGTTTTTATTATCCAATGCCTTGTATTGGCTGGATAAGTTTCATTTTGATGCGATTAAAGTGTGCGATGTAACGCCGATGCTCTATTTGGACTATTATCGTCCGGCAGGAGAATGGGTGCCTAACATGTACGGCGGAAATGAAAATCTAGAGTCCGTTTCCTTCTTGAAGAAGTTTAATCGTATGATTCATAAGAGAGGGGACGGAGTGTTTACCGTAGCCCATGAAATCAGCGGATTTAATAACGTCACTGCCGTGGACGAGAGCGCGCAGGCTATGGACGGTCTAGGATTTGATTTTGTATATCATCATGGATTTAATGTTGACGTGCTTGGTTATATGCGGCAAGACCCTTACCTTCGTAAAAACTACCATGATGAGTTGACAGTTAGCACATTATATCGAAATAAAGAAAACTACCTTTTGTCTTTGGGACATGGTTGTGTTGATGACGGGCAAAGCGGTCTTGTGCAGAATATGCCCGGCGATATTTCGGATAAAATGGCCAATATGCGTGTGCTTATGGGCTATTTTATGACACATCCCGGAAAGAAACTTTTGTTCATGGGACAGGAAATTGCGGAGTTTGACGGCTTTGACGGGGTACGTAAAATGCAGTGGGATTTGCTTTCGTTTGAACACCATGCACAGTACCGCGACTATGTGAAAGCGTTGAATGAATTCTATCGTACCAAAGAAGCTTTTTATGCTTCGGATTATAAAGAGGACGGATTTGTTTGGGAAAATGATTCTCTTTCCGGCGAAAATGTAATCTCCTTTATTCGGAAAAGTGATAAGGAAAGTTATCTTGTGGTACTGAATTTCGCCAATGCCGTATATGACAAGTTTATGCTTCCGGTAGAAGGGAAAGGCCGTTATAAAGAAATTTTCTCTTCGGATGCGACTCAGTTTGGCGGATACGGAAGAGGTAACAAAAAGACGGTTGCTTCCAAAGAAGGTAATGTTGCTTTAGCGGAAACCGGTGAAAAGGCGGAAGTTGTGAAATTGTGTCTCCCGCCCCTGTCTTTGTCTATTTTTGAATTTGTGCCTTATTCCAAAGAGGAACTGGAAGCGATTGAAAAAAAGAAAGCGGAAGCGGAGCAGCGCCGCTTGGAAAAACTTCGCCAAAAAGAACTTTTGGAGAAAGAAAAGGCTAAAATACGTGCTTCTTTAAAAGAAGAATTGGCAAGAAAGATTCGGGATGCGGAAGCTGCGATTGCCGCAGGAAGTGAAAAAAAGCGTAAAAAGTAGGGCGGATAAATGTTTTGGTTGAATGCAGGGAATTGTATATGGAGTGATAATGCAGTGTCCGGTAATACTGCGTCCGGAAATACTTCGTCCGGAGACGGAGTAGGGGACGCTTTTGCTGTGGCCGGAGAAGGTCTGGCAACGATTTCGGAAGAAATATCTGCATTTCAGCAGTATATGGATGCACTGCCCTCCAAAATTGCGCAATTCGGGATTAAATTTGCACTAGCTCTTTTGATTCTTTTTATCGGTTCCAAACTGATTAAACTGGTGCGTAAAATCCTGCGACGTTCTTTGGAACGAATGAATGCCGAGGCCGGTGTAATACAGTTTTTGGATTCCCTTGCCAGAGCATTATTATATCTGGTGCTTGTATGTTGGATTGCTTCCTATTTCGGATTTGAGACCACCAGCCTGATTGCGATTCTCGGTTCTGCAGGAGCGGCCATTGCTTTGGCGTTGCAAGGGAGTTTGTCGAATTTTACCGGCGGCGTTCTGATTTTGCTTTTGAAACCCTTTAAAGTCGGAGATTATATTATCGAAGATAACAAGAACAATGAAGGAACGGTTACGGAAATTGAACTTTTTTACACCAAGCTTAGGACGATTGATGATAAGGTTGTTGTATTGCCAAACGGTACTTTGGCCAATACTTCCCTTACCAATGTAAGCCAGTCTCCGGTTCGGTGTCTAATTGTTACGGTGGGGATTTCTTATGATGCCGATGTGAAAAAAGCAAAAGAAGTTATCCGTAACATGATTGAAAATGAGAAGCGCATCATGAAGAATAGGGATGTGAATGTTTATGTGGACAGTCTCGGTTCCAGTGAAGTCGTGGTAGGATATCGTTGTTATGTGAAAAATGAAGAGTACTGGCAGGTTCGTTGGGATATGATCGAGCGGACTAAGGAAGAGTTTGACAGAAACGGTATCGAAATTCCGTTTAGTCAAATTTGCGTGCATATGAAATAATAACAATAGTTAAGAACGATAAAAAGACGAGGGTAAATACCCTCGTCTTTTCTTGTAAGCTGAAAAAGGGACTTGAACCCTCGACCCCTTCATTACGAGTGAAGTGCTCTACCGACTGAGCTATTTCAGCAACAAAAATTATTATAGCTACTAAATGCGTTTTTGGCAAGTAGTTTGTTTCGAAATGATTTTTTATTTTTCGGTCGGAAAGTTTGACAAGCCTGCTACTACGATATTATAATAGATAAGTTGAAAAGAGAAAATAAGGTTTTTTTATGACCTTTAAAATATGGAGGAGAAACGTGGAAAAATACGGTGTAAATCAACTTAGAAAAATGTTTTTGGATTTTTTTGAAAGCAAAGAGCATTTGGCGATGAAGAGCTTTTCTTTGATTCCTCATAATGACAATTCGCTTTTGATCATTAATTCCGGTATGGCGCCTTTGAAACCTTACTTTACCGGTCAGGAAGTTCCGCCCAGAAAAAGAGTAACTACCTGCCAGAAGTGTGTTCGGACCGGGGATATTGAAAATGTGGGTAAGACTGCAAGACATCTTACATTTTTTGAGATGCTGGGAAATTTCTCCTTCGGAGATTATTTTAAGCATGAGTCACTGGCGTGGAGCTGGGAGTTTTTGACCAAAGTGGTTGGACTTGAAGAAGACCGTCTGTATCCTTCGATTTATTGTGAAGATGAGGAAGCGTTTGAAATCTGGACCAATGAAATCGGTGTGCCGGCAGAGAAAATCACCCGTTTTTATCGTGATGCGGAAGGAAAGTGTGATAACTTCTGGGAGCATGGCGCAGGCCCTTGTGGTCCCTGTTCCGAAATTTATTATGACCGCGGTATTAAATACGGCTGCGGAAAGCCGGATTGTAAAGTGGGTTGTGAATGCGATCGCTTTATGGAAGTTTGGAATAATGTATTTACCCAGTTTGACGGAGACGGAAAAGGAAATTATTCGGAATTAAAACAAAAGAACATTGATACCGGTATGGGATTGGAGCGTCTTGCGGTAGTTGTTCAGGATGTGGATTCCGTATTTGATGTAGATACGATGAAATCCATTCGTGACCGTATCTGTGAAATTGCCGGGGTGTCATATCAGACCGATGCAACCAAAGATGTATCTATCCGTCTGATTACGGATCATATGCGTTCTGCAACCTTTATGATTTCGGATGGTATTTTACCTTCTAATGAAGGTCGGGGTTATGTACTTCGTCGTATTATCCGCCGGGCTGCCCGTCACGGAAAACTTTTGGGAATTTCGGACAAATTCCTTGCAAACCTTGCAATTACCGTTATTGAAGGAAGCAAAGACGGTTATCCGGAATTGGAAGAAAAGAAAGATTTTATCTTAAACGTATTAACTCAGGAAGAAGATAAGTTTTACAAGACCATTGACCAGGGACTTGCTATTTTGGCTGAAATGGAAGGAAAAATGCAAGCGGCAGGAAGTAAAATTCTGCCCGGAGAGGATGCATTTAAACTTTATGATACTTATGGATTCCCCATGGATTTGACGATGGAAATTCTTTCAGAAAAAGGATTTACCATTGACGAAGAAGGATTTAAGACGGCGATGGATGCCCAGAGAAAGAAAGCACGAGAGTCCAGAAAAGAATCCAATTACATGGGACAGGATGCCACAATTTTTGAGACCCTTGACAAAAATTTGACCACCACCTTTGTGGGCTACGATTCCCTTAGCGCAAAGGCGAATGTCCTTGTTTTGGCAGTAGCGGATGAAAACGGAGATGCGGAGTTCGCCGAAGCAATGACAGACGGTCAGAAAGGTACCGTGATTACGGATGTAACACCTTTTTATGCTACCATGGGCGGACAAAAAGGTGATTGCGGTGTCATCGTCTGCGATGGCGGTGAGTTTAAAGTGACGGATACCGTGAAATTGGTTGGCAATAAAGTCGGACATATCGGTTTTGTAACCAAAGGTATGATTAAGAAAAATGATGTGGTAACCATGCAGGTAGAAGATACAAATCGAAGCAACACCTGTAAAAATCACAGTGCAACCCATTTGCTTCAAAAAGCACTTCGTCTTGTGCTTGGAACCCATGTAGAGCAGGCCGGTTCCTATGTAGACGGAGACAGACTTCGCTTTGACTTTTCGCATTTTGCTGCTATGACGACAGATGAGCTTGCAAAAGTGGAGCAGTTGGTAAATGAAAAAATTGCAGAGCAGATTGGCGTTGTTACGGAAGAGATGACCATGGAGGAAGCGAAGAAGACCGGTGCTATGGCTCTCTTTGGTGAAAAATACGGTGAAAAGGTACGTGTTGTACAGATGGGTGATTTTTCCGTAGAACTTTGCGGCGGTACCCATGTGAAAAATACCGGTTCCATCGCAGCATTTAAAATCGTATCCGAAAGCGGCGTTGCTGCAGGGGTACGAAGAATTGAGGCGATTACCGGCGATGGCGTTTTTGCTTACTATAAATCTATGGAAGATTTGGTTCGCAGCGTATCTGCAGTATTGAAGACCACACCGAATAATCTTACGGAAAAAGTGGAAGCTGTTCTGGCGGAAGTTAAGGAACTTCATAAGGAATTGGATACCATTAAGAAGAATGCAGCAAAAGAAGCCCTTGCGGACGTAATGGATAGTGTGGTTGAAGTGAAAGGGGTTAAACTTTTGGCTGTGGAAGTTCCCGGTGTTGATATGAACGGTCTTAGGGAACAGGGAGATAACCTGAAACAGAAGTTAAGTGATGGCGTTATTGTTCTGGCTTCCGCTGTGGATGGTAAAGTAAATCTTATGGCGATGGCAACGGATGCGGCTATGGAAAAAGGCGCACATGCCGGCAATTTGATTAAAGGAATTGCAGGAAAAGTCGGCGGTGGCGGCGGCGGTCGTCCTAATATGGCGCAGGCCGGCGGAAAGAATCCGGAAGGAATTACGGACGCGTTGAAAGAAGCTGCAGTTGTTTTGGAAGGACAGATTTCCTAAAAAAGTATATTTCTGTAAAAGAAATTGTTGACGAACTGTTATTTTATGGTATAATCATTATGTGCAATTTTGAAAACCCTAAATCAGTAGGTGCACGAGTTTACGATTGGGGGGAGGTTGAGTTAGATGTCTAAGATTGAAGTTAAACCGAATGAAGATTTGGATAGCGCATTGCGTCGTTTCAAGAGAAGTTGTGCTAAGGCCGGAATCCAGCAGGAAATCCGTAAAAGAGAGCATTACGAGAAACCTAGCGTAAAGCGTAAGAAAAAATCTGAAGCAGCAAGAAAACGCAAATTTAACTAATATTTACAAAAAAGCAATCCGTTTGGGTTGCTTTTTTTAATATCACAAAAAGCAATTACATATATTTACATTAAGAATATTTATCAGGTTAATAGTAATTATGAATTTCATGTTAAAAAAGAGTTTAAGAAGAGGTTTTGCACGATGCGTTCTCATTTTTTGTTTTATGCTTCAGGTTCCGCATTTGACATTGATTGTAAAGGCAGCGGAGCCGGAAATCTCCGCACCTTCCGCTGTTCTTATGGAAGCATCCACCGGAGCAATAATATATGAAAAGGATGCAGATGAAAGAAGGAGCCCGGCAAGCATAACAAAGATTATGACATTGCTTCTGGTGTTTGAGTCTTTGGAAAAAGGGGAAATTGCTCTTACGGATGAAGTGGTAACCAGTGATTATGCACAATCCATGGGCGGCTCCCAGGTGTTTTTGGAAGCAGGGGAAGTCCAAACGGTGGAAACGCTGATTAAATGTATTGCCATTGCCAGCGGAAATGATGCCAGCGTTGCCATTGCGGAATATATCAGTGGCTCGGAGGCTTCTTTTGTGGAACGTATGAATGCAAAGGCGACAGAACTCGGCCTTTCGGGAACTCACTTTATGGATTGCTGCGGACTTTCGGATTCGGAGCAGCATTACACGACGGCTCGCGATGTGGCAGTGATGAGCCGGGAATTAATCACAAGGTATCCGGAAATTTTTGATTATACAACCATTTGGATGGAAGATATCGTACATTCCACCCATCGCGGGGATGAAGTGTTTACCCTGAGCAGTACCAATAAATTGTTGCAGGAATACCCTTATACTACCGGTTTGAAAACCGGTTCCACCGATGCGGCAGGATATTGTCTTTCTGCAACGGCGCACAAGGATGGTATGGATTTAATCGCAGTTGTTATGGGGGCGGATAATCCAAGTGTTCGATTCGACGAAGCGGTTGTGCTCTTGGAATACGGATACTCTTCCTGTGCCCTTTATTCGGATTCCGAACGAAGTGAACTCTTGCCAATACCGATCCGGCGCGGCGAAGCGGAATCGGCTCCGGTATCCTATGGGGAGGATTTTTCCTTTCTTTTGTGTGATGGCTTTACGCCGGAAAATGTAACAAAAGAAATAATTTATTATGATGACATAACTGCGCCGGTATCGGAAGGAGATGTTGCGGGAGAAGTCATATATTATCTGAACGGAAATGAAATTGGTAGAGTTAACATAATTTTTACAGAGGCAGTTTCAGAGGCCGGAATCGGAAATTATTTTATGAATAATCTTAGAAAATATCTTTTATAAGGAAAGATATTGTGCTATAATCTGCTAATGACACAATATCTTGTGAAGGGAGAGGGGCATTGGACGTTATTGTCGGATTGATTTCATTTTTGATTTCTTTTTTTGGCGGTGTGATTGTTTCGGATAATAGCCATTTTAAGATTAAGCATTACCGCATTGAAAATAAAAAAATCAGGACTCCGTTTCGGTTCGCCCTTCTTTCTGATTTGCACGGCAAACAATACGGGGAGGATAATGCAAAACTCCTTGCGGCGCTCATGCGTAAGAACCCGGATTTTGTGATTGTGGCCGGTGATTTGATTATCGGGAATAAAAAAGAAAGCATTGCTCCGGCGATGAAGTTTCTGAAGAAGCTGTGCGAGATGTTTCCGGTATATTTTGCGCTCGGAAATCATGAAAGTAAGTGGAAGTACACGAAAGAGGAATATGAAGCCCTTCTTTTTAAAATTAAAGAAGCGGGAGCTGTTCTTCTGGACAATGATACGTTGCATATGTCAGGGCAGGATATTTATCTTCACGGTTTGACGTTGGAAAAGCGATATTATGATAAGTTTAAAAAGCCCGGATTGGAAATAGAGGATATCAACGGATATTTGGGCGAACCTGCAAAGGATGGATTTCATTTGTTGGTTGCCCACAATCCGGAATATTTTCCGGCCTATGCCCGCTGGGGCGCAGACCTAACGGTGTCCGGTCATTTGCATGGCGGTATTATGCGGCTTCCTGCATTAAAGCGTAAAAAACGCAGACAAACTGCCAGGGGCGTTATTTCTCCGAAGTTTCGATTGTTTCCGGATTATTCCGGCGGCAAGTACGATTTTTGTGAAAAAAACGGACAGGCAAAGCATTTGATTGTCAGCTGCGGACTCGGAAGCCATACGATTCCGGTAAGGGTTTTTAATCCGGGTGAACTTGTATTTGCGGATGTAATGCCGGAAGAAAAGGCAACTGTTTGATAATTTGATTAGAAAGTGTGATTAAAGTGGCATTGTTAGTAAAATTGCAGGTGTTTGAAGGTCCGCTGGATTTGCTTTTACACCTGATAGAGAAAAATAAGGTAGATATTTATGATATTCCCATTGTGGAAATTACGGAACAGTATTTGGAATATATCCGTGCCATGGAGCAGGAGGATATGAATATTGTCAGTGAATTTCTGGTGATGGCGGCTACGCTGATTGATATTAAGTGCAAAATGCTTCTTCCTAAGGAAATCGGTGAAGATGGTGAGGAAGAAGATCCGAGAGCGGAACTGGTACAACAGCTCTTGGAATATAAATTGTACAAGTATATGTCTTTTGAACTAAAAGATCGTCAGGTGGACGCGGCAAGAGTTGTTTCGAAAGGCTCCTCCATGCCCAAAGAAATTTTGGAATATCGTCCCCCGGTGGATTATGAAGAATTGGTAGGGGATTTAAATCTCCAGAAGTTAAATGAAATTTTCAAAGGAATGATGAAACGGCAGGAAGATCGTGTAGACCCCATTCGAAGCAGTTTTGGTAAAGTGGAAAAGGACGAAATTCCGTTGGAGGAAAAACAAACCTATATTTTTGAATACATATCTTCCCATGACCGTTGTTCCTTCCGCGAACTTTTGGAAAAACAGGGAAGTAAGATGGAGATAATCGTAAGTTTCCTTGTGGTCTTGGAACTTATGAAAATAGGACAGATTTATATAGAGCAGGATCAGCTGTTTGATGATATTATCATCTGTAAGAGTGACGCGTCCCGGCCTCTTACGGTTTCGGAA
Source organism: Lachnospiraceae bacterium (assembly GCA_015057055.1). Taxonomy (GTDB): domain Bacteria; phylum Bacillota; class Clostridia; order Lachnospirales; family Lachnospiraceae; genus NK4A136. The sequence continues at coordinate 49,674 of SVFE01000008.1, forward strand.
GATTTTGCGATTTTGTAAAGGATGGTGCGAATCGGCATGGAAAGACAAAAGGCCTTGGCGGTTACGGAAGCGGTATTGTTTGCGGTAGGCGAATCTGTAACGCTGGATAAGTTGGCGGACATTTTAGAGGTTGAAAAAAAAGAAATGCGTGAGATTATCGCGCAGTTAAAGGAAAAATATGAAGATGAGGAGCGAGGAATTTTGCTGATTGAACTGGAGAATTCGGTTCAGCTTGTAACAAAAGACATTGCATACGAATATCTCGTGAAAATTGCGAAAACGCCTCCAAAGCAAACACTTACGGATACGGTTTTGGAGACTTTGTCTATCATTGCCTATAAACAACCGGTTACTCGAGGCGAAATCGAGAAAATCCGCGGCGTAAGCTGCGATCATGCAATCAATAAATTGCTGGAATATGATTTTATTGAAGAAGTAGGACGGTTGGATGCACCGGGGCGCCCTCTTTTGTTTGGTACAACGGAGCAATTCTTGCGGAGCTTTGGCGTAAAATCAATTGGCGATTTGCCTTCCATGAGCCCGGAACTTGTGGAGGATATGAAAGCCCAGGCGGAGGAAGAAATCAGCCTGAAGGTAGATGTATAATCGGTGGGATAAGAAGGACAAAACTCGCATATACTATTCCAAAGAACTCTTTGGAGCGGACAATTGAAACGAATAACGGAAAGATTAAAAAATAATAAAAAAACAATTGCTATTATTGCGATGGCAGTTGTTTTTTTGTTTTTTATTAAATATAAGATTAGCAACGAAAGTGCTCCGCCGGCGCTTACACTTCGTATGGTTTCGGAGAACGAAGTAATCAAGACGGGTAGCGAAAACATCGATTTGTCTCTGTATGCCAATGCTTCGGCACTTTACGATGCTACGGAAAGGCGTTTTTTATATGGGGAAAATGAGAATGAAAGTCTGCCCATGGCTTCCACAACAAAAATCATGACCTGTATTCTTGTTCTGGAAGCGGGCTGTTTGGAGGAATGGGCAGAGGTTTCCTCCTATGCGGCATCACAGCCAAAAGTCAGAGCGGATTTAAGGGCAAAAGAGCGATACCTTGTAGGAGATTTGCTTTATTCTCTTATGTTGGAATCCCATAATGACACAGCAGTTGTTTTGGCGGAGCATGTGGGAGGCAGCGTGGAAGGATTTGCGGAAATGATGAATGCGAAAGCAAATGAACTGGGGCTTACGGATACGTATTTTATTACGCCAAACGGACTGGATGCTTGTGATGAAGGCGGAGTTCATTCCACTACGGCCTGTGATTTGGCGATTCTTGCGGCTTATGCCATGGAAAATGAAACATTTCGTGAAATCATACAAACAGAGAATTATACCTTCTTGGACGAAACGGGAGCCCATGCGATTTCGGTTACGAATGCCAATGCGTTTCTTGATTTAAGAGACGGGGCCCTTGGAATTAAGACGGGATATACGGATGATGCAGGTTATTGTTTCGTCGGGGCAAGCGAGGAAGAAGGGCATTTGCTGATTTCGGTGGTGCTTGGAGCCGGATGGCCGCCTCATAGAGAATATAAGTGGGAAGATACCGGAGAACTTATGGATTATGCAAGAGATAATTATGAAGAAGAATGCATATTGCTTTCGGAAGTAATGCTGGAGTATGCCTGGGGGGAACAAGAGGGATACGTTGCAGGAGATGGCTATGAGGAAATGTTGTATTTGTCTGCGTTTGATGAAGTAACGGTGGAAAGCTTTTATGCAGATGAGTTGCATTTGGAAACCATTCCGGATGAAACGGTAATCGGCTGGCGAAGCATTTGCTTAAACGGAGTTGAAATTGAACGTTTGCCACTTGTTTTTTTCTTAAAAAACAGATAAAAAATTGAAATATTATGCTAGGATATTTTTGGGAAGTATGTTATACTAAGCACAGTGCGAAATTTTGTGAATAACAAAAAATTTCGCGAAAGATATTTAATAAAAATTTTTAAATAATAAATGGAGGTCTAAAACATGAGTAGTTCAACAAGCTCAGCGAGTCAAAGAATTGAAGCTTTGCTCGATGAAAAAAGTTTCGTTGAAATCGGTGCAATGGTTACTGCCAGAGCTACGGATTTTAATCTGAAACAAAACGAGACTCCGTCTGACGGTGTTATTACCGGATACGGAACCATCGATGGCAATCGTGTGTATGTGTACAGCCAGAATGCAGCTGTTATCGGCGGTAGCGTTGGCGAAATGCATGCCAAGAAGATTGCAAATCTTTACGAACTTGCAATGAAGACAGGAACACCGGTAATCGGTCTGATTGATTCTGCAGGTTTAAGATTGCAGGAGGCAACCGATGCCCTCAACAGTCTTGGTGAGATTTATTTTAAACAGGCTATGGCCAAGGGTGTAGTTCCTCAGTTTACTGCAATTTTTGGTGCTTGTGGCGGCGGACTTGCCATTATGCCTTCTCTTACGGACTTTACATTCATGGAAGAGACAAAGGCAAAATTGTTTGTTAACTCTCCGGATGCTTTGGACGGAAATTCTTGCGAGAAAAAGGATACTTCTTCTGCAGCGTTCCAGGCAAATGAAAGCGGCGTAGTGGATTTTGTTGGTGACGAAGCTTCCGTTATGGCACAGATTCGTGAACTTGTTTCCATGATTCCTGCCAATAATGATGACGTTGCACTTGCAGATTGCGGTGATGACTTGAACAGAACATGTCCTGATATTGCAGGTTGCGCAGGCGATACTTCCATTTTGCTTTCTCAGATTGCAGATGATAACAATTTTGTTGAAGTAAAAGCCGGATATGCAAAAGAAATGGTTACCGGATTTATCCGTTTGGACGGGCTTACCGTTGGTTGCGTTGCAAACCGTAACGAAGTGATCGGCGAAGACGGAAAAGCAGAAGAAAAATTTGCCGGTGTTCTTACCGCAAAGGGATGTGATAAAGCAGCAGATTTCGTTGATTTCTGCGACAGCTTTGGTATTCCCGTACTTACTGTAACCAATGTAAAAGGTTACGAAGCTACTGTTTGCTCTGAAAAGAGAATTTCCAAAGCAGCAGCAAATCTTACCTCTGCATTTGCAAACTGTGATGTGCCCAGAGTAAATCTTATCGTTGGTAAGGCTCTCGGAAGTGCATATGTAACAATGAACTCAAAAGCAATCGGTGCTGATTTGACATTTGCTTGGCCGGATGCACAGATCGGACCTATGGAAGCAAATCTTGCTGCTAAGATTATGTATGAAGGACAGGGTAGTGATGTAATTGCTGAAAAGGCAAAAGAATACGCTGAACTTCAGAATAGTGCGAACAGCGCAGCAAGACGCGGTTATGTAGATTCTATCATTGAGCCTGCAGATACCAGAAAACATTTGGTATATGCATTTGAGATGTTGTACGCATAAGTAAAGATAAGTAGGAAAGGATGACAATCATTATGAAAAAACTTTTAAGTTTATTGCTCATGCTTACCTGTGTCTTGGGATTAACTGCTTGTAATGGTGAAAAAGAAATGATCAAATACGATCAGGAAACGATTGAGACCCAGTGTCAGATCGTTTATGTATTGGCAACCACTACAGACCCGGCTACATTCGAAGATTATAACATTGACGACAAACAGCTTTTGGAAGATGCGCTTGCTCAGGTTTACGGAGTGCGTGCAGAAGGCGATGTTATCATTAACGCTGTTAATTCCTATGTTAATTCCCAGGAACTTATCGGGGATGCGGTAGCAACAAATAATTATGTATTTACTGCAAAAGAAGATGAACTTATTGTTGGATATGAATTTGAAGGTTCTGTTCACAATGGTGTGATGGAGCTTATTTATGACGAAAATCTTCACATTACAGCGGTTACTTTCAACGTGGAATATTCTCTTGCAGAGTCCATGGAGAAAGCCGGTGTGAATACGTTAATCGGTATGGGAACCGTATTTGTAATGTTGATTTTGATTTCACTCATTATTTCTACATTTTCTTTCATTCCCAAGATACAGGCGGCTTTTGCAAAGAAAGAAAAAACACCGGATTCCGTGGATAGTGCAATTGCGGGAATCATTGAAAGAGAAGAAGTGGAAGAGTCCGATGATTTGGAACTTGTTGCTGTTATCGCAGCTGCAATTGCTGCAAGCGAAGGTGCTTCTTCTACCGATGGTTTTGTTGTTAGAAGTATTAAGAGAATCAGATAATTTTAGTTAAATTTTGGAGGATAAAAAAATGAAAAATTATACAATTACCGTGAATGGAAACGTGTATGATGTTACTGTAGAAGAAGGCGCATCCACAGGCGCTCCCGCAGCAGCACCTAAAGCTGCACCCAAAGCAGCACCTAAGGCAGCTCCTAAAGCAGCAGCTCCCGCAGGCGGAGCAGGTTCTGTAAGAATCGAAGCAGGAGCAGCAGGTAAAGTGTTTAAGATTGAAAAGAATGTAGGAGCAGCTGTTAAGAAAGGTGATGCAGTTGTTATTCTTGAAGCTATGAAGATGGAAATTCCTGTAGTTGCACCCGAAGACGGAACTGTTGCAAGTATTGATGTAGCAGTTGGTGATGCAGTGGAAGCCGGCGGATTGCTTGCTACATTGAACTAATTTCGGGCTATAAAAAATTCTACAGGAGGTTAAAGTAATGTCAGAAATTTTAAACAATCTGTTGAACCAGATGGCATTCATGAATCCGGATTTTTCATATAAAAACGTGATCATGATTGGCGTTGCATGCTTTTTCCTTTATCTGGCAATCAGAAAGGAATATGAACCTCTTTTGCTTTTGCCTATTTCATTCGGTATGTTGCTTGTAAACATTTATCCGGATATTATGCTTAGTATTGAGGATTCGCAAAATGGTGTCGGCGGATTATTATACTACTTTTATTTATTAGATGAATGGGCGATTCTGCCGTCTCTTATTTTCCTTGGAGTAGGAGCCATGACAGACTTTGGTCCCCTCATCGCAAACCCCAAGAGTTTCCTTCTTGGTGCAGCAGCGCAGTTCGGTATTTTTGCTGCTTACTTTGGTGCACTCTTTGCAGGAGCTATGGGCTGGGCTGACTTTAATGATAAGGCAGCTGCTGCAATTTCCATTATCGGTGGTGCGGATGGACCGACCTCGATCTTCCTTGCCGGTAAACTGGGACAGACCAAGTACATGGGTCCTATCGCAGTGGCAGCATATTCCTATATGTCACTGGTTCCGATTATCCAGCCCCCTATTATGAGATTGCTTACCACAAAGAAAGAAAGAGCAATCAAGATGGAACAGCTTCGTCCGGTTACAAAGTTGGAGAAAATTTTGTTCCCTATTATTGTTACCATCGTAGTTTGTATTATTCTTCCTACGACAGCTCCCCTGGTTGGTATGTTAATGCTTGGTAACTTATTTAAAGAGTCCGGAGTGGTTCGTCAGCTTACTGACACAGCATCCAATGCTCTTATGTACATCGTAGTTATTATCCTTGGTACATCCGTAGGTGCTACCACAAGTGCGGAAGCATTCCTGAACAAGGAAACCCTGTTTATTGTTGCACTTGGTTTGATTGCATTCTGTTTTGGTACTGCAGCCGGAGTTCTCTTTGGTAAATTGATGTGCGTTATGACAAAAGGTAAGGTTAATCCATTGATCGGTTCTGCCGGTGTATCTGCCGTTCCTATGGCAGCCCGTGTATCCCAGAAGGTTGGTGCGGAAGAAGATCCCACAAACTTCCTTCTTATGCATGCGATGGGACCTAACGTAGCAGGTGTTATCGGTACTGCAGTAGCAGCCGGTACCTTCATGGCTATCTTTGGTGTAATGTAAGAAATGCTTATATTTGATAAAATTTAGAAAGGAAAGGTTAATACAATGGCTAATAAACCGATTAAAATCACAGAAACAGTATTACGTGATGCTCATCAGTCCTTAATCGCTACTAGAATGCCCACTGAACTTATGCTTCCTATCTTGGAAAAGATGGACAAAGTTGGTTATCATTCTGTAGAGTGCTGGGGTGGAGCAACATTTGATGCTTCCCTTCGATTCTTAAAAGAAGATCCCTGGGAGAGACTTAGAAAAATTAAAGATGGTTTGAAAAATACTCCGACACAGATGTTATTCCGTGGACAGAATATTTTGGGATACCGTCACTATGCAGATGACGTAGTATACAAATTCGTAGAAAAGTCGATCGCAAACGGTATTGATATTATCCGTATTTTCGACTGCTTCAATGACCTTAGAAACCTTCAGGCGGCAGTTGATGCAACCAACAAAATTAAACAGCAGGAAGGAAGAGGACACTCTCAGATCGCTCTTTCCTATACCCTTGGTGATGCATACACCATGGAATATTGGATGAAGATGGCAAAAGACATCGAAGAGATGGGTGCAGATTCCATCTGTATTAAAGATATGGCCGGTCTTCTTGTTCCTTACAAAGCAGGTGAACTTGTTTCTGCTATGAAGAGCGCAACCAAGCTTCCGATTCAGCTTCATACACATTACACCTCCGGTGTTGCTTCCATGACCTACCTTAAGGCAGTAGAAGCAGGTGTTGATGTTATTGACTGTGCAATTTCTCCCTTCTCTATGGGTACTTCACAGCCGGCAACCGAAGTTATGGTAGAAACCTTCAAGGGAACCGAATATGATACCGGATTTGACCAGAATCTTTTGGCTGAAATTGCAGATTACTTCCGTCCTTACAGAGAGGAATGTCTTGCAAATGGTCTCATGAACTCTAAGGTTCTGGGTGCTGATATTAAGACTCTTCTTTATCAGGTACCCGGCGGTATGCTTTCTAACATGGTTAGCCAGTTGAAAGAACAGAACGCAGAAGACAAATACATGGAAGTACTTCAGGAGATTCCTAAGGTTCGTAAAGACCTTGGTGAGCCGCCTTTGGTTACTCCTTCTTCTCAGATTGTTGGTACTCAGGCTGTATTTAACGTTCTTATGGGCGAAAGATACAAAATGGCGACTGACCAGACCAAGGATGTACTTCGCGGTAAATACGGTCAGACTGTAAAACCTTTCGATGCAGAAGTGCAGAAGAAGGTTATCGGTGATGAAGAACCTATCACATGCAGACCTGCAGATAAGATTGCAAACGAATTGGATAAGATCGAAAGCGAAATGAAGGAATGGAAGCAGCAGGAAGAAGATGTTCTTTCCTATGCATTGTTCCCTCAGGTAGCTATTGACTTCTTTAAATATCGTCAGGCACAGCAGGAAAAAGTAGATATGAACAAAGCAGATTCCAAGAATGGGGCTTATCCTGTATAAGAACATGTTTTGAACATTTTTACCCCCGCAGCGTTTTGCTGCGGGGATTTTTAAAAAAGGACAACGGAGAATGGCATGAAAGACATTAATTCAAAGCATCTGGTAAATTTAGGCATTCCTGATTTGATTAGTGCAAAATATGGGAAAATGAGTAAAAGCCAGAAGAAGGTAGCGGATTTTATTTTAGAACATTATGACCGGGCGGCCTTTATGACAGCAGAGCAAATCGGGACAGAAACAGGGGTTAGCGAATCCACGGTAGTTCGGTTTGCGTCGTCCCTTGGCTATCAGGGATTTAGTGAATTTCAAAAGGAATTGGCCCAGTGGATGCAAGGAAGAATCGGTGTTTCCGGTCGCGTAAATTCAAAATACAGTGATTGTGAAAGCGGAGAAATTGTAAAAGGCATCCTTACCATGGATGCTCGTAATATTTTGGACTCTTTGGATGTCTTTCCTTTCGATAGTATGGAAAATGCCGTTACGATGTTAAACGAAGCAAAAACGGTTTATGTTGTGGGTCTCCGTAGTTGTGCGCCATTGGCGGAATTTCTTGCTTTTTATCTGAACATGCTTCGTGGGAATATTATCCTGATAAAAACAACAAACGTAAGTGAAATATTCGAGCAAATGATACATGTATCCGAAGAGGATGCGGTGGTGGGAATCAGTTTTCCAAGATACTCTCTGCGAACCCTTCG
>SVFE01000009.1 GCA_015057055.1 Lachnospiraceae bacterium
ACGGCAGATTATGTGTTATATGAGCAAATTAAACAGAAAAAGACCGGTGTTAAGATTGCAAAGGAAATTATCAAAAACGAAGCAGAGTTGATGAATCGTTATACGACAGACCATAATTTCCGGGTTGCATTTTCGGCCAAGGAAAAGCGGCTTAGTGAACTTGTTTTTGAAATTTTGGAAAATGCCCGGGATGTGGATAGAGCAGTAAATGCTGTTCTCGCGTTGGTGGGAGATAAAAAGAAATTGTCCCGTATCACGATTATGAGAAAAAAAGAGGACAAGATGTATGTGGCAAAACAATGGGTTGCCAGGGGGCAACAGGAAAATAAGAATGTGGATGTCGCTGCATTTATGGAGTTCCATCAGAAACACAGGGAGAACCTGGAAGAAAATGGAATGGGTGTGATTAATTCCAAAACCATGGAAATGTACAAGGAAGTATCGGAAGAAAGCCTTTTGGGCGGAAATGCAAAATCCATGATTTATTGTCACATAATGCAATATGGTGAGGAAGTCGGTTTGATTGCTTATGTGGATTGCGAAAAAGAACGGGAATGGAAGGATAAAGATTTCAAAGGATTCCGTACGATTACGCGTTTGATAGGGGCGTATTTGGACCGGTAAACGGTCGGATTATGACGAATTTGCAGGATTTCCTTCATATTTTGCGTTATGTAAAGCGAAATAAATTCTTCGATTCATTTTATGTAAATTATAAACATAATATGACAACGATACCATATATTGAGTGAAAAAGAAAAGCTGCCAACCAGATGTTGTATCTGGCTGACAGCTTTGTCATTGTAGTTATTATTGATGTGATTTGGTATCCCGGATAATTTCTCCGGCCCCATATGCTTAGTCCGGATGAGAGAAGGGTACACCTTCCGGAGCAAACGCAAACTTGGTTGTAAACTTAACAACGTCGAAAGTAGGCGGATGGGGAATATCAATAGGCGGAATAGGAATTACCCGATAATTTGCAAAGTCGGGATATTCATCGATATCTGCCATATAGGTGATGAACGGATACTGACGTCCGTGCAATATCAAACACTCACCCTTTTGTTTGTTAAATCGCTGCAATTCTGTAACAGAGATAAGGCGTCGTTTCTCAGCACCGCCGGGGCCCCAAGCGTCGATTTCGCCGCATAGGAAGCTGATTTCGTTCAAAAGATCTCGTTCACGGGAAGTTAAGAAAATCCAGTTATCGCAGTTACCCTTAATGGTATCGGCATCTTCTCCGTATCGTCCCTTCAACTGGTGAATACTCTGTGCTACCAGATAGAATCTCATGTTTCGGCTTCGTGCAGCAGAAATCATGGAAGGCATATCCGGAATCTTCGGAATGTTACAGAACTCGTCCAGTACGAAGTTTACTCGAATCGGAAGAGAAAGTGTTGCCTGTCTCTGCGCTTCACCGATAAGGATTTCATATACCTGCTTGATGAACATGGTTACGAGGAAGTGACAGGTTGTTTTTTCATCGGGTACGATGATGTAAACAGCGGTCTTTTCGTGACCAAACAAGCGGATATCAAAGGTATTGGAACAGAGCATGTCTGTTAATCGTTTGTTCATGTTGAAGATGTTAACCATACCGTAAAGTACTGTCATGATAGAGGAAATGGTCTTTTCATTTTCTCCAAGCAAAGTACCTTTAAACAACATACCGATGGTGTTCTGGTTGTTCATCTTTCCGGCAAGAGTCTTTAGAGATTCCAAACTGGACTGGGAACAAAGGGCAGTAAGGCTTCGAAGGTTAACTGCGTTTTCTGCTGCAGCTGCTTCAAAGAGCAAATACATATTTGCGGTAAGAAGACCTTCTGCCATCATCGGGTAGAGCAAGTCAGAGGAATTTTCCTTCTGGGGTGCAGCAAGTGTTGCCGCAAGGTCGTTTACCAAGTTGTTGGCCTCGTCTTTTCGACCTGTTTTGTAATATTCAAAAGGAAGTGCAAGAGGATCCCACATGTCTCCGTATCCAATATCACGGAAGTTGAGGACAACTACTTTATATCCTTTTTCCTTAGCAAATCCTGCGGTACGAACATAGAGCTCGGCCTTCGGGTCAGTTACGACGAAGGATTCGCCGGCACGAATGAACATATTAATTGTCGGCATACAGAACAAACGAGTTTTCTTGGAACCGGTTGCACCGAAAATCAGTGTATGGGTATCCTGACCATCCAGGTATGCGGTGTGTCCGTCTGACATAACCGGAATACCGCCGGTAGGATAGTTGGGAGCGGACAAATTAACCTTTGTAGCGGAATTCTGAATTTCTTCTACACTGGCCCAACGGGTTTGTCCGGTATTACTTTTATATCTTGTATTTTTTATCTGGTTACTGCTCATTTCAAAGAATCCTCCTTACTGATTGATATACTGTGAAGTAAATACACGGGTATTGTTCTGAATAAGCTCGGAAACATACATTCCATCCGGAGCAAATGCACTGATCATACCCTTTGTTACGATTCCGTCATAAGGAGGGGTGGAAGTATATACCGAGTATACGATATCTTCCGCAAGTCGATCCAGCATCTGATAACCTGCAAAATACTTGTCTTCGCGCAATTTGTTTACCGCTGAAATAACCATTTCTTCTGCTTCCGGGTCAAGATTCAGTCCGTACTCGGAAATTTCTTTCTTAATATAAGAACCTAATTCCTCCGAATCCGGGAGGTTCATTTCGATAACTTCCAAACGGAAGAAAAGAACGAGAACCTGCATCAGTTTTTCTACTTCACCGGGATCGTAGTTATGTATATTAAAGATAAACATAATGTCATCTTCCATGGAAGAAAGGAACTTCAAAACTTCGATGAAGTTGTCTTCGTAAAAATGTCCGATCCATTCGTTAAAGTCGATGGATAAAATACCACGGTATTCGCTACGGAACCCTGCTGCATCTCGGATTTTTTCTGCGATTTTTGCAATTTCAACAAATTTCTCGTCCGGAGCAACGTATTCGAGATAGTATTCAAAATATTTTACATTACCATAAAAGTCGATGAGATTCCCCGCCCGATCGAGATAGTTGGTAAGGAGCTTAAGGAGGCCGGAACGGTCAATCCCGTTGTCGGAAACCCATAATAAATCAGGGAGAACCAAGCCTGCTTTCGCTTTAAATTTTGTACTGTTGTCGCTGAATCTCTGCCAGCGTTCTATGACGTCTTTGAAATTGTTCATACCGTTTAACGCCATAATTTGGTCGTAATAAACACTTTGTGACATTATCTTAGCCCACCTTTCCATAAATATAAATGCCTCTGTTCCTTATTATAACAGAAATAGTCTTTATTGACTATAAAAATATGCAGTTAGTTTGAAGATTTTGGTGATTTTGCCAAAAGAATGAAAAAGAACCTAGACAAATAGACAACAAAGAAAAAGGAGCCTTGATTTTCATCAAAGCTCCATGTGCGCGACAGGATTCGAACCCACGACCTTCTGGTCCGTAGCCAGACGCTCTATCCAGCTGAGCTACGCGCACGCAGTACGTCTTTCAACGTCCATTTAGTAGAATAGCATAGTCACTTAGAAATGTCAAATAGAATTTTTTATAAAATAAAATTGCCCGGGAGAAAAAAATGGGATAGAATGATGGAAGAGAAAAATGATATAAAAAAGAGGGCAGCAATGAAAATTACGGTTTTGGCAGAAAATGATTCCGGTGTCGGTCCGGACGGAGCACTTCTGGAGGGCGAACACGGCCTAAGTTTCTTTTTGGAAACAAAAGAAGAATGTATCCTGTTGGATACCGGAAAAGGAAGTTTGTTTTATGAAAATGCAAGAAAGTTAAATATAGATTTAAGAAAAGCAAAAACGATTGTTTTATCTCATGGACACTATGATCACGGCGGCGGATTGGAGACGGCTTTGGAAGTGATTCCGGAGGGTGTTGTGTATGCCAGAGAAAACGTATTTGGACAATGGTATTCGTTTCGAGGAGGCGATGAGCGGTATATCGGTTTGAATCCGAAACTGCTAGAAAAATACGGGAGCCGTTTTGTGCTTATAAAAGAAAAAAAGATGCAAATTGCAGAGGGAATCTATCTTCTTGCGCATCGGGACGGTGACTATTCGTATTATGCAGAAACCGCGGCATTATATGAAAAGACGAAGCTGGGGTTCGTGCCGGATGGTTTTACCCATGAGCACAGCCTGATTATTTCTACCGCGAAAGGACTCGTGGTGTTTAACAGTTGTTCTCACGTCGGAATTGTAAATGTTATCCGCGATGTTCAGGAGGCGTTTGCAAAAGAAAAAATTTATGCGGTTCTGGGTGGGTTTCATTTCCTTGGAAAAGAGCCGGAGAAGTGCGCCTATAGCCGAGAAGAGGTTCGTGAAATTGCGGATTATGTGATTGCATCCGAGATTGCTAAGGTATATACGGGACATTGCACGGGCAAAGAAGGATTCGGCTGGCTGAAGGATTTTTTGGGAGCGCGTATAGAAGATTTTCCCACTGGAAAGATTATAGAAATAAAAGAGTAAATTTGGGAGATGTGACAGATGGAAAAAAAGACAACAGAGGATTTTTCGTTGCGATACGGAAGTGCAAAAGCTGCGGATATTGCTGAGATAAATGCAGATTTTTTAAAGCAAAACGGCTATATTGCCAAAAACGGAATTGAGCTTACGGAACTTTCCGAAGGATATGCCAAAGGAAGGATGAAGTTGGATGATTCTTCGAATAATCCCTATGGTTATGTCCACGGCGGATGTATCTTTACTTTGGCGGACACCGTGGGAGGCAGTGCGGCTTTAACGTTTGGCGGTGCGGTAACAACCCTTTCTGCGGAGATTCATTATCTGAATCCGGCGAAAAGTACGGATTATCTTGAGGCACAGGCAAATGTTATCAAAAACGGAAAGAAAACAGCGGTCCTGGAAGCAAAAATTACGGATGCCGAGGGGGAAAATATAGCTTTGGTGACCCTGACATTTTTTAAACTCTAATGCCAGATTGTGGCGACGCATAAAACAGTTTTATAAAAGCCGCTTCTTGACACCGGCCCGGGGGAAAATTTATAATAACAAAAGAAGAAATGTCGGACAAGACGACGTTGGAAAGGTACGGAATAGCGATGCATAAATCAAAAGTGGAATTGCAAAGGTGTTTTATCAGCTCCATTGATGCGACGAAAGACTTTGTGGATTATAATGAATATATTATGGATATTGAAGGCGAGTTGTGCCAATACATAATGCAGCTTTTCACACACAATTATGACAGTATTGCCGCAAAAAAATGTTCCTTTGGCGACGACTCCTTTTTGGCGGGTATTTTGCCGGAGAATGCAGAAGGATTTGACGCGTTTGTCGATGTGATTACGGATGAGATGCATACCTTAATCGGAAAGACGGTGGATTTACAGTCCGGTAGCGGGCTTTTTGTATGGGCGCTGGTGGAAGAACAGCCGGTCATTGCCTTCTTTAAATTGAATTACCAGTCCAGATTTTCCTGCGTGGTGGAAGATGACGGAAGTGTCAGCTGGAAGAAAACCATGCGTCTTTTGCCGACTTCTGCCCAGAAAGAGTATGATTTTTTCTTTATCAACATTTATGAAAAAAAGGCATGGATGTCAGATTACAAATGCCATTTGGACGGAAAAGTCATCAATTACATGGCAGATGAAATATTAAAGATTGAACTTACTCCTTCCGAGAAGGAGATGGTATCGGTGATTGAGACCGCCGTTCTGGATACGATTAAAGAATGTTATAAAAAGGAAGCACCCCAGAAAGTATTTGAATATCGCCAGTCTCTGGCTTCCGAAGTGCAGGATTACGGCAATATCAGTGCCGTAAATATGGAACGGACGGTATTTGCGGATAATGAAGAGGCAAAAGAGGTTTACCGGGAAAAGATGGAGGAATTGCAGATTCCGAAAAAACCCATTGAGGTAGGCAAGAAGACCCAGAGAAAGCTCAATAAAAAGCAGAAAATCGTTACAGAGAACGGGATTGAGATTCTGGTACCCATTGAGTATCTGGAGGATAAGGAAGTATTTGAATACCGACAGGAAGAGACCGGAAGCGTCTCCATTGTAATAAAAGATGTTAAAGGAAATTTGAAATAAAAAAAGGAGGATAATCCTATGCAGATGGAAGTATTACAAAAAGACATGATTGCAGCTATGAAGGCGAAAGATAAGGCGCGCAAAGATGCCATTTCGTCGCTGGTATCGGCGGTAAAGAAGGTTGCCATTGATGAAGGCTGCCGGGATAATATTCCGGAAGAGCTTACCGACCGGGTGATTTTGAAGGAACTGAAAACGGTGAAGGAACAGATTGATACTTGCCCGGCAGAACGTGAAGATTTAAAGAGCGAGTATCAGTTCCGCTATGAAGTGATTTCCGAATATGCACCCAAGATGCTTTCGGAAGAAGAAGTAGAGAGTATCATCAAAGAAAAATTTGCGGATGTTGTTGCCACCAAAAACAAAGGTCAGATTATGAAAGCCGTAATGGCAGAATTGAAAGGAAAGGCCGACGGAAAGGTAATTAACCAGGTGGTTGCAAAACTTTGCTCGTAAAATAGAGTGAAATCAAACTACAACGATAATAGATAATAATAGTAACGATGAAAAAAGGATGCCCTTCTTTGGAAGGACATCCTTAATTTTTATGGTTTTAAATTAGCCCATGGTTACAACTACGTTGTATTCTGTCTGGCCTTTTACGTAAGGAACTACGCAACCCTCTACTGCCTGACCGTTTACAGTCATGCTGACAACGCCTTTTTCTACGTTGTTCGGGTTCTTAACTTCGATGTTGTAGATACCTTCACGGAAAGCTCTCTTAACCTTGAAGTCACCAAATCCCTTCGGTACACAAGGATCAATGGAAAGACCCTGGTGGGTAGGATATACACCTAAGATGTACTGGGAGATGTTTACAAAGGTCCAAGCTGCAGTACCGGTAAGCCAAGAGTTCTTAGCTTCGCCGTGGAATTTCGCATCACGGCCGGCAATCATCTGAGCGTAGCAGTAAGGTTCTGTTCTGTGAATCTCACTGAATTCTTCGCAGTATGCAGGACAGGTTTTCTTGTAAATCTCGAATGCTCTGTCACCACGTCCGATAACGGTTTCAGCGATGGAAACCCAAGGATTGTTGTGGCAGAAGATACCTGCGTTCTCTTTGTATCCGGGCGGATAAGAAGAAACTTCACCAAGCTCTAAGTGATACTTGGTATAAGCAGGCTGAAGAATCATAATACCGTAGTCGGTATCCAATCTTTCTTTTACGCTGTCGAGCGCCTGTTTTGCTTTTCCTTCTTTTACACCAACACCTGCAAGAACACAGAATCCCTGAGGCTCGATGAAAATCTGACCTTCTTCACATTCTTTGGAACCAACTTTGTTTCCGTAGTGGTCGTAAGCACGAACGAACCATTCGCCGTCCCAACCGGTATCAAGAAGTGCATCATAAATCTTCTGAACTTCTGCACGTGCACGGTCAGCTTCGGCCTGATCGCCTCTTAATTCGCAAAGCTGTGCATATTCTTCACCGTATTTAACAAACATACCACCGATAAATACAGATTCTGCATTAGGACCTTCGGAAGGACCAAATGTCTGGAAGGACTCACCGGGATGCTCAGAGAAGCAGTTCAGGTTCAAACAGTCATTCCAGTCTGCACGACCGATCAAAGGAAGGTTGTGAGGTCCTTTGTGATTTACGATGTAATCGAAGGATCTCTTAAGGTGCTCAAGAAGAGGCTGCGCCTTGCTTTCGTCATTATCAAAAGGAACCATCTCATCAAGGATAGAGAAGTCACCGGATTCACGGATGTATGCGCTGGTACCGCCGATTAACCAAAGAGGGTCATCGTTGAAACCGGAACCGATATCGGAGTTACCGCGTTTGGTAAGCGGCTGATACTGATGGTATGCAGAACCGTCTTCAAACTGAGTAGAAGCGATATCAATAATACGCTGTTTTGCTCTTTCCGGAATAAGGTGTACGAAACCAAGAAGGTCCTGACAGGAGTCACGGAATCCCATACCACGGCCGATACCGGATTCGTAGTAAGAAGCGGAACGGCTCATGTTGAAGGTTACCATACACTGATACTGATTCCAGATGTTAACCATACGATTTACTTTGTCGTTGGAAGATTCCACTGTGTATTTGGAAAGGAGATTCTTCCAGTAGGTCTGAAGTTCTGCAAATGCTTTCTCTACATCTGCATCGCTCTGGTATTTTGCAAGCATAGCGTTAGCAGGTGCTTTGTTTACGATGCCGGGTTTTTCCCATTTCTCTTCCTGAGGGTTCTCGCAGTAACCGAGAACGAATACGAAGGATTTGGTCTCGCCGGGCTGCAAGGTAACGTTGATCTGGTGAGAAGCAATGGGGAACCATCCGCTGGCTACAGAGTTTGTACAAGCGCCGGCTTTTACTGCTTCGGGATCATCCGCACCGTTGTAGAATCCGAGGAATTTTTCACGGCTGGTATCGTATCCGTCAATCTTGGTATTTACGGAATAGATCGCGTAGTGATTACGTCTTTCACGATATTCTGTTTTGTGGAAGATGGTAGAATCTACGATTTCCACTTCACCGGTACTTAAGTTTCTCTGGAAGTTACGGGAATCGTCATCTGCATTCCACAAACACCATTCTACGTAAGAGTAAAGCTGAATGTTCTTTACGCTGTCAGAAGTGTTGGTCAATTTAATCTGTGACAATTCACAGGTATCGTTCATGGGAACGAAGGTAAGAACCTTAGCTTCCACGTTGTTTTTCTTAGAAGCCCATTTGCTGTATCCGATACCGTGACGGCATTCGTAAGAATCAAGTTCCGTCTTGGTAGGCTGCCAACCGGGGTTCCAGATGGTATCTCCATCTTTTATGTAAAAATATTTACCGTTGGTGTCATAAGGAACATCGTTATAACGATAACGAGTCATACGAAGTAATTTTGCATCCTTATAGAATGTGTAACCGCCGCATGTGTTGGAAATCAATGTAAAGAAATCATTGCATCCAAGGTAGTTAATCCAAGGAAGCGGGGTTTTGGGGGTTGTAATGACGTATTCCTGATTGGCGTCATCAAAAAAACCAAATTTCATGCTCTTTTCTCCTTTTGATTATAGTTTTTGCACTTTGTGATAGCCGGGATAAGAGTAAAGTCACCGGCGCTTCGGCACATGCCCTGCCGAAATAACGTCTGTCCCATAAATTATACAAAAAACAGGGGGAAATAGCAAGATAAAAAAAGGCATGTTTCCATGCCCTTTTTCAAAATAGCCCGATTAATTTATTCGAAAGGGAAAAATTAGTAATCGGAGCCGTTTTTTGCAGCAGAATCCGTAGCTTCATTTTTGCTGCTGTTTTTTGCCTGGCTGCTTTTTGCAGAAGACTTTGCTTCGTTGGAAGCGTTGTTTTTGCTACTGTCAGAAGCCTGATTATTTGCATTCATACAGTTGTCATAGTCGTTTTTGCAATTTTTGGACATACTAAAATCCTCCCTATATTATTTTGAAATTGGAATTTCAAAACTAGTATTTGCAAAGACCGAAAATTTATACATTAAATCTAACGATGCCGGCAGCAGGAAGCAAAAAAACAAAGGAGGATTACAAAAGCGAAAATCAATACCGCGGGATATAAAAATTTCAGTAAAAGATAAAAGAGATAGCAAAGCAGGATGCCGAGGCCGATTATGATAAGGAATGCCAATAGGGCAGGAATCCGTTTCCTTTGGCAAAAAAGGAAAAGTGTGTAAAAAAATGCGTACATAAGAAGCCTCCGTTTGTAATTTGCCCTCTTCTTATGATATAGTATTTAGGAAAATGCAAAAATATGACTTTTGCCGGAGGGAAAGGTTGGATATAAAATGAAACGATATGAGCTGATGGCACCGTGCCATTTCGGACTGGAGTCCGTTTTGAAAAAAGAAATTATTGACTTGGGGTATGATGTTTCCAAAGTGGAGGACGGCCGTGTGACTTTTGTGGGGGATGCCGAAGCGGTATGCCGCGCCAATGTGAATCTGCGTACGGCAGAGAGAGTGCTGATTAAAGTGGGGAGTTTTCATGCAGAGACCTTTGAAGAATTATTTCAGGGCACCAAGAGTCTTCCCTGGGAGGATTTTGTCCCGAAGGACGGAAAGTTCTGGGTGGCAAAGGCGGCCAGCGTAAAAAGCAAGTTGTTTTCCCCTTCGGACATCCAGTCCATTATGAAAAAAGCCATGGTGGAGCGGATGAAAAGTCATTACCATACGGAATGGTTTGAAGAAAGCGGAGAAAAATTTCCCGTGCGGGTATTTCTTATGAAAGATGCGGTGACGGTGGGACTGGATACCACAGGGGATTCGTTGCACAAGCGGGGATATCGGAAACTTACTTCCAAAGCCCCCATTGCAGAAAATCTGGCAGCAGCACTGATTATGCTTACCCCCTGGCGGAAAGACCGGATTTTGGTGGACCCGTTCTGCGGAAGCGGAACATTCCCTATCGAAGCGGCGATGATGGCGGCGAATATTGCGCCGGGAATGAACCGGGAGTTTTTGTCCATGGAGTGGCCGCATCTGATTCCGAAGCAACTCTGGTACGATACTTTTGAGGAGGCCAGAGAGGCTGTAAACATGGATGTGGAGACCGATATTCAGGGGTACGATATGGACCCGGAGATGGTGCGGATTGCCAGGGAAAATGCCCGCCTTGCCGGCGTGGAGGCCCTGATTCACTTTCAGGTGCGCCCCGTTCAGCAGCTGAGCCATCCGAAAAAGTACGGTTTCATTATTACAAATCCGCCCTACGGAGAACGTTTGGAAGAAAAGAAGGATTTGCCGGCGCTATATGCGGCGGTGGGCGAACGATATAAAAATCTGGATGCCTGGTCGTTGTATTTGATCACGGCTTATGATAAAGTGGAGCAGGATATCGGGCGAAAAGCGGATAAAAACCGTAAGATATACAACGGTATGATGAAAACGTATTTTTATCAGTTTGCGGGACCGAAACCGCCGAAAAAGAATGGACCCAAAGGAGCGTAAAACGGCATGACAAAAATTATTTTTGCAACTACGAATAAAGGAAAACTTCGGGAGTTTCAGGAAATACTTCCGGAAGGAAAATATAGTTTCTTCACGATGGAAGACATTGGATTTACAGAGGAAATCGAAGAAGACGGGACTACGTTTTTGGAGAATGCAGCCATTAAAGCAAAGGCAGTGGCGAAGTTTGCAAGCAGCAGTGAGACATTCCGGGAGGCGATTGTGCTGGCGGACGATTCCGGTCTGGAAATTGATTATTATGATAAAAAGCCCGGTGTTATGTCCCATCGCTGGCTGGGGGAGAGAACCTATCCTCAGGCTATGCAGGATGTGATGGATGATATGAAGGATGTGCCGGAGGAGAAAAGGGGTGCCCGATTTGTTTGCGCCATGGCGGCGGTGCTGCCGGGCGGGGAAGTGCTTTCGGTGCAGGAGTCGGTAGAAGGACGCGTAGGCTATGAAATGAAAGGGGAGAACGGATTTGGCTACGACCCGTTTTTCTATGTGCCGGAATATGGTTGTACGACGGCGGAGATGACACCTTCGCAGAAAAACGAAATCAGTCATCGAGGCAAAGCACTGCGCAGCATGTGTAGAAAACTGGAGGAACAGGTAAAGTGAAAATTCTGATTGTCAGCGATACCCACAGAAGTTGCGGGAATTATTTTGAGGTTCTTCATAATATAAAAGATTTGGACTGCATTATTCATTGCGGTGACGTATGCGGGGATGAAGATGTGTTTACGGAAAATGCGCCCTGCCGGATTGAAATGGTGGCGGGCAATATGGATTTTGATTCCTATTTGCCGGAGGAAAAGAAGATTACCCTGGGGCCGGTAACGGCTCTTGTGGCCCACGGACATCAATTTTGGGTAAATGAAAGCGTGCTGGAATTGTATGAAGAAGCGGAGGAGCAACAGGCGCAGATTTTCTTCTTTGGGCATACCCATAAACCGCTTATTCGGAAAAAGGACGGTGTGTGGGTCATTAATCCCGGAAGTATAGCCTATCCCCGCCAGAGCGGTGGACGGTGCAGTTATGCACTGATGGAGATTAGCGAAGCCGGAGAGATTTCCTGCGAGATTTGTTACTTATAAAAGGAGACCGGAAGTGAAAAAGACAGAAAAAACCAATGTTATGCGGCTTTTGGAGCAGAAAAAGATTGCGTACGATTCCTATGATTACACGGAAAGCGGCGTCGTCAGCGGGAAGGAAGTGGCGGAAGCTTTGGGGCAAAACCCGGAGCGCGTGTATAAGACCCTTGTGACGGTGGGAGCCGGCAAAAATTATTACGTTTTTCTGGTGCCGGTGCTGTGCGAACTGGATTTGAAGGCGGCTGCCAAATGTGTCGGTGAGAAAAGTATTGCAATGATTAAATCCAAGGAACTGCTTCCGCTTACCGGTTATATTCACGGCGGCTGTTCGCCCATTGGGATGAAAAAGCAGTTTCGAACGGTGCTGGATGCATCGGTGCAGAATTTTGAAACCATAATTTTCAGCGGCGGAAAAATCGGATATCAGGTGGAAGTGGCCGTGAAAGACCTTGAAAAAATAGTGAAATTTGAGGTCGGAGAAATTTGCGAAAAAAATAAATAAAAAAAGTGTTGACATTTAAAAAGAACGAACGTATAATACAGTTTGTGTCGTGAGGAACGCAGGAAAACAAAAAAGCGTAACCGGACAGGAAAGATGCGATTTCGGGGTGTGGCTCAGTTTGGCTAGAGCACCTGGTTTGGGACCAGGGGGTCGCAGGTTCGAATCCTGTCACCCCGATGCAATTTAATCAAATATGCGGGTGTAGTTCAATGGTAGAATGTCAGCCTTCCAAGCTGAACACGTGGGTTCGATTCCCATCACCCGCTTAAAAAAAGAAGACCGAAGGTCTTCTTTTTTTGCATTTGCGAAGCAAATGGAGCGGCGAAGCCGCAAAGCGGGGGATTACACCCGCGCGCCCGAAGGTCTTCTTTTTTTGCATTTGCGAAGCAAATGAAGCGGCGAAGGTCTTCTTTTTTTGCATTTGCGAAGCAAATGGAGCGGCAAGTTTTTTCACATTTGTTACATTTATTACAATTCTAAAATTCTTAAAAACAAGGTGGATTTTCTATTATTATGTAGTATAATGAAGAAAGTTGTAAAAGAAGGCAGGATTTTTAATGGAAACGAATATATCCGCGGCCTATCGGCCTGTGATTGAAGTGAAAAATTTATATAAAATCTATCGTATCGGAGAAAACAAGGTAAGGGCCCTAAATGGTGTTGATTTTTCCATCGGAAGAGGAGAATTTTGCAGCGTGGTGGGGGCCTCCGGCTCCGGTAAATCCACGCTTTTAAATATGCTTGCGGGACTGGAGCGTGCCACCAAAGGAGAAATTATCATTGCCGGTGAACATATGGAAACCAAAAACGAAAGCCAGCTGGTTCTGTTCCGGCAGGCCCACGTGGGCTTTATTTTTCAGTCCTATAACCTGATGCCCAACCTAAACGCCATCGAAAACGTGGCCCTTCCCCTGACTTTCCAGGGGGTCCCAAAGGAAATAAGGGAAAAGCGGGCAATAAAAATGCTGAAGATGGTGGGACTTGGGAAATATGTCCTGCATAAACCGGGGCAGATGTCCGGCGGACAGCAGCAAAGGGTCGGCATTGCCAGGGCACTGGTGGTAAATCCGGAAATTATATTTGCAGATGAACCCACGGGAAACCTGGATTCGGCAACATCGCTGGAAGTGATGCAGCTGATGCAAAAAATTGTGCGGGAGAAGCAGCAGACCATAGTCATGGTTACCCATGATAATTATCTGGCGGGATTTGCGGACCGCATTATCCATATAAAGGACGGAAAGATTCTAAAGATTGACAATAACAAAACTACCATAGGGGAGGCAGAATACAATGAAGAACAAAGCATTTTACAATAAAATATTCGGAGGAGTGATTGCCCTGCTTGCGGCAATGCTGCTTAGCGTTACCGTTGTCTCGCCCATGGCAAGCCATGCGACCAGCGTATCCGGTAATGCCAGCAGTCTGGATACGGAACCCTCGGATGAAATGATTACCGACGAAGACCGCCAGTCGGCGTACATTCTGATTTTGGAGCATATTCGCAGTATTGAGACGCTGTACGATTTGTCCCAGGCAGCGAGAGAACGTATTGATGCGGTGTTTTATCGTGCCAATGTTTACATAGCCAATACCGAAATGACGGTGGGGCAGTTGAATGCGTACGTTGCCGAGGTGCAGGGAGATTTGACTGCGGCAGCAGGGGATGCTTCCATCAACTCTTCCACCTGCGAGTTCTTGTTTTTGGCAAATGAAACCCCGATTACGGAAGGTCGCTACGGACAGAGTACGACGTTAGTTTTGTCGGTTATCAATTTGGGACAGGAAAACATTACGGATGTGGTGATTACGCCCAATGTATCCACTTTGGCTACGGAATGGCCTTTTGAAATTGAAACTTCTTCGGATGTGCGGATGATTGCTTCCGTTCCGGCAGCAGATTCCGTGGAACAGGCCTATGCGTACCGGCAGGATATTTCCTGGAATTTTATGGTATCGGAGGAAGCGCTTACCGGTGTGTATCCCCTGACCTTTCACGTGCAGTATTACCGTAACGGAAATATAGAAGAAACGGATTTGACCACCTATGCCGATATCGTAGGCTCCCCGGGGAACGGAAGCCTTGACAGCAGCTTGGAAGAAGGCGGTAACGTATCTACGCCCAGGATTATTGTAACCGGTTTTGTGACGGAGCCGGAGGCGGTATATGCGGGAGATACCTTTGATTTGACGATTTTTGTACAAAATACATCCCAGGAGACAGCAGTTTCCAATATTCAGTTTGATTTGGAAGCGGCCAAGGAAGGAAGCGATGCCAATTCCATGTATGAGGCATTTTTGCCTACCTCCGGCTCGGCTACGATTTATGTGGATTCCATTGCACCGGGAGCCACCAGGGAGATTTCCATCGAAATGACGGCCCGGAATGATTTGTCACAAAAACCCTATGTTATTACCGTGAATGCGGACTATGAAGATGAAGATAATAATGCCTACACGGCTACCACCAATGTTTCCATCCCGGTTTTGCAGATGGCAAGAGTGGATACCGGAGAAGCGGAGGTTTTGCCGGAGAGTATTGCTGTGGGCAGCAGTGCCAATGTAATGTTCAGTATTTACAATATGGGAAGAACCACGCTTTATAATGTGCAGGTTGCCTTTGAAGGAGAAACGGTAGCCGGCGGTTCGGCGTTCCTCGGACAGATTGCACCGGGAGCGACCGGCAATGTGGATGTAATGGTGGACGGAATTGCTCCCACCATGGACGAAGGATACGTAACGGCCGTGATTACCTATGAGGATGAGGCGGGTAACGTATCCACATTGGAGAAAGAAGTTCTTCTCTATGTATATGAAGAGTATTACGAAGACGTGTATTATGAAGATGAATTCTATGATGACGGCATGTACGACTACGAAGAAGAGGGCGGCGGCGGTCTCGGAACCGGTTGGATTATCGCCATTGTTGCCGTAGTTGTCATTGCCGTAATCGTAGTGATTATTATAGTGGTTTCCAAGAAAAAGAAGAAAAAGCAGCAGGCGCTTTTGGCTGAATTGGCGGATGTAGAGGAATTATGAAACTGATTGATTTGCTCCGCATGAGTGCGGATAGCTTATTTAAAAGAAAAGTCAGAACCATTCTCACGGTTTTGGGCGTAGTCATCGGAACCACCTCCATCGTGGTTATGATTTCCCTGGGTATCGGAATGAAAAATTCCATGTTGGAGTCCGTGGAAAGTTACGGTAATATGCGCATGATTGAGATTTACGAGCCGGGACGGTATTCCGAAGATTCGGAAGAGGAGGTACTTCGGCTTGATGATGCGCTCATAGACACGATTTATTCCATGGAACATGTGGAACTGGTATCGCCGGTATTAGAGGTTACCATGCTGGGAAAATGCGGTACTTACGAAGCCTATCTCTGGGTGCGGGGGATGAGCCTTGAGGCGTTGGAGTATTTGGATATTCCGTTTGCGGAGGGCGGACTTCCGGCACCGGGGGATTCTTTGCAGTTGATTTACGGCAACGGTATCATCGGTGATTTTTACAATGCCCGGACGGGAATGTATGATTACTGGGAATACGGGACCTTGCCGGATGTGGATTTGTACCGGGATACCATGTATGTGATTTTGGATATGGACCGCTATTATATGGCCGGCAGTACGGATGAAAACGGACAGATTATCGAACCGCCCAAGAAGTACATCGTGGAAACTGCAGGCGTGGTGGCCGGCGGCGTGGATGAGTATAATCCCCACAGTTATTCTGTGTACTGTGATATTGATGCATTGATTACGCAATTAAAGCTCGCTTTTAAAGGGCAGGCAATTCCCGGGCAACCTACGCAGAAATCCGGAAAACCCTACAATGAGATATTTTATAACCGTATCTGTGTGTATGTGGATGAAATGGAAAATGTAACCGAAGTGCAGAGCCAGATTCAGATGCTGGGGTATGAGACTTATGCGGAAGCGGAATGGATTGAATCGGAAATGCAGCAGATGAATATTATTCAGGCTGTGCTTGGCGGAATCGGTGCAGTTTCGTTGTTTGTGGCAGCCATCGGAATTACCAATACCATGATGATGTCCATTTACGAAAGAACCAAGGAAATCGGTATTATGAAAGTAATCGGATGCAGAATTCGGGATATTCAGTTGATGTTTCTTTTGGAAGCAGGGTATATCGGACTGATTGGCGGTGCCATCGGTGTCGGTCTCAGCTATGGGTTATCGGCGCTGATTAACTATTTTGTAGGAGGCTCCGATTTCGGAATCGCCAAACTGTCGGAAATTCCTCCCTGGCTGGCGCTTTTGTCCATTGCATTTGCTATCGTGGTGGGAATGCTTTCCGGATTTATTCCTTCCATAAGAGCAATGAAGTTGAGCCCGCTGGCGGCAATCCGCAGCGAATAACAAAAGGCAGGGAAAGGTGCAGAGAAAGGCATGATTCGGGAAGTTGCATTGGAAGATATATCGGACGGAAAATTATATGACGGAGATGATCTGGTAAAGGTAAATTGTCATGATTGTATCGGATGTGACAAGTGTTGTCACGGAATGGGAGATACCATCGTTCTGGATCCTTATGATGTCTACAGTCTGACTACCGGGCTGGGAGTAACCATGGCGGAGCTGCTGCAAGACAACGTGGAACTGGGCATGGCAGACGGCCTTATTTTGCCCCACTTGAAGATGCAGGAGGGAAGCGGCAGTTGCGGATTTTTGGATGCTGCCGGGAGATGTAGTGTGCATCCGTTTCGCCCGGGGATTTGTCGGTTGTTTCCTTTGGGAAGGTATTATGAAGGGGAGAACTTTCGCTATTTTTTGCAAAAAGGAGAATGCCCGAAGGAGAACCGCACCAAGATTAAAGTAAAACAGTGGCTTGGAATTCCGGAGTTTAGGAAATATGAAACCTTTGTCCGGGACTGGCACGGTTATATCAAGAAAAAACAGGCCGAGGCTGCAGCGTCAGAGGCGGACAGAAAAGCGATTTGCATGGAACTTTTGCAACGGTTTTATTTGACACCTTATGAAAAATCGGATTTCTATCCACAATTTTATGATAGAATGCAAATTTGATAAAAATCACCAAAAGAATTACAAAAAACTTTTTATTTGGTATGGAAAAATTACAAATCTCTTAGTATAATAAAAATGATATAGGATGCGCTAGTATCACCCTATAGCAAAAACAAGGAAGAGCAGAGTGGGATATGGAGATAACAGAAGTCGGGAAAATTTGTTTACGGTGTATGAAGACCAGCGATGATGTGGGAATCTGTCCTTTTTGCGGTCGTGAAAAGTCAGGGCAGCTGACATGGTCGAAGGCGCTGGCACCGGGAACGGTTTTAAACAACAAAATACTCATCGGAAATATCTTGGGAAAAGGTGGATACGGAATTACTTATATCGGATATGATATGTTGTTGGAGTACCGTGTTGCGATTAAAGAATTTTTCCCGGATGAGATGGTTGACAGAGCAGAGGACGGCAAAACCGTTCTTGTTTTGGATGAAGTAAACGGAGAGGAATACCAGAAAGAAACGACAGCTTACCTTCGGGAAGCCCGTGTTCTTGCGGAATATTCCAAATTCCCGGGTATTGTTGCGATTAAAGATTTGTTTTATGAAAACAATACCGGTTATCTTATTATGGAATTTTTGGAGAATGGTACGCTCCGTAAATATATTGATGCTCACGGCGGTTGGCTGGGAGTAGAGGAATCCCTTGAACTTATGGAACCGGTAATCAGTATTTTGGGCCGGCTTCACCAGTCCGGCTTGATTCATCGTGATATCAGCCCGGATAACATTATGATGGATGAGGACGGAAGCATTAAACTGATTGATTTTGGCGGGTCCAAAAAAGTCGGACTTAACAACCAGCAGGTTTTCCTCGGAAAGTGGGGATTTGCGCCGCTGGAACAGATGCTTTCCAAGATTTCCGAACAGGGTCCTTGGACGGATATTTATGGAATTTGCGCAACTTTGTATTGCATGATGACGGGAGATGTGCCCCCGGCATCTTATGAACGAAGTGAGAAGGATGAACTCATTGATATTGCACAGTACACGATTTCCATCGACAAAAAAGTAGCTGCTGCAATTATGAAGGGCTTGTCCATGGAACCGGCTGACCGGCAGCAGAGTATAGAGGAATTGTACAAAGGTTTGTACGGTGCTACTCCGGATGAAAAGAACAATGCTCAGGTGCAGGAAGAATCCTTCCTTATGAAGGACGGTACCGGTCGGATTTGGTTTGGTGAATATCCCATGAATGAAATTGTGGGTAAAGAAGTGACCTCAGATTTGATTTACGGCGAATATAACAGCGATGATGTTACGGTGATTAACGGAGAGAAATACATTCGTATGCCGGTGGTTCGTGAAGTTTCCCAGGATAAGGATTTCCTTTCCACCCTAACCAAAGGAAAGCAACAACCGGAAATTACCGGTTACCGTTATTTTAAATTCAATCTGCTTCCCTGGAAGATAGTGGGACAGCGTGGGAACCGTATCACGCTTCAGTCTGAGTACATTATAGATTTCCAATTGTTTGACCAGAAAAAATATGCCAAGATGACGGATAAGGAAATCAGCAAAATTAAAACCGGAATTTACTGGGAGAAGAGTAAAATTCGGGAATGGCTCAACGGAGTATTTGTTCGGCGCTCCTTCTCCGAAGCAGAAAGAGCGAAGTTGCAGGTTACGGAAGTGAAGACACCGGTATCGGCGTTGTCTGACCGGACTACTTATGACAAAGTATATTTGCCTTCCATTGAGGAAACCAGATACGGATTTGATACGGATATGTCGATGATGCGCGGTACGAAGAGGAAAACCATGTTGGGTGATGATGCGCCCTGTTCCCAATACGTGGCAGCATTGTCGGACGGAGCAATGATGAGCGATTGTTATGGTCTTCGTTCCAGAGGTCATATTGACCAGGATGATTCTTATATTGCGCAGGAAAGTTATGCCGGCCATGCAATGATTGACGGAAAATTACGTGAGTGGAAACTAAACAAAGGTATGGGAATCCGCCCTGTGATTTGCGTAAATGAAGAAGACATTGTTTCGATGCCATAACGTGAAGGAGCTTTGTTTATGAGTACATATGTTTTGAGCGATATACACGGACAGTATATTGCCTACGAGAAAATGTTGAAGAAAATCGGATTTGGCAAAGATGATTACCTCTACGTTCTGGGAGATGTTATTGACCGGGGACCGGACGGAATTCATATTATCCAAGATATTATGAAACGGGACAATGTGGAATTGCTTCTGGGAAACCATGAGTATATGTTGCTTAATGCGATTCAGTTTCTTAAAAATAAAGATAAAGATGAGGAAGAGAGTAAAAAGAATTACGATGGGTTGACACCCTTTGAATTGTGGGTACATCCCTGCAACGGCGGCGAAGGAACCTGTCTCGAATTTTTGGGACTTCCCGAGAAGGTACAGAAAGAATTGCTTGATTTTCTCCGGCAACAGTATTTAATCCGGCGTGTAAAAATCGGCAAGACTACTTATCATCTTTCCCATTCCTATTCTTCCAAAAAGAAGTTCGGTGAAGGGATTAAGGTTAAGAATCTGAGCCATGAAAGAGCGGAAGAGATTGTGTGGGAAAGTATTTTCGATAAACCGGCAGATGCGATTCCTTCTGAAAAGTTGTTTGCTTATTCCCGGGATGTTTATGTAGTAGGACATATTTTTACCCAGCGTTTGGGACATATGGACGAAAACGGTAAGGGAATGATATACCGATCGGATAATTACAGAGGATATAAGGTGATTGATGTGGATTGCGGTATGGCACTAAACAGCCGCTCCAGCAGGCTCGGTTGTTTGTGTTTGGAAACACAGGAAGAGTTTTATGTACCGCTTCTGGAAGATTAACGGGAGAATTGAAATGATAGGAAACAGCGTGGGCAGAAAGGCTCCCGCTGTTTTTCTTCCGTAAAAGAGGAGAGTTATTCAGTATGATTCGTTTGTTGTTAAAAATGTTTGTAAAAGATTATGAAAAAATCGAAAAGGAAGAAGTGCGGGAACGTTACGGCATGCTCTCTGGGTGCGTCGGAATTATTTGCAATATTTTTTTGTTTGGCGTCAAATACTATCTTGGGACCATAGCCTGTTCGGTGGCGATTATTTCGGATGCATTTAATAACCTTTCCGACAGCGGAAGCTGCATTTTGACACTCTTTGGATATAAGATGGCGGCAAAACCGGCAGATAAAGACCACCCCTTTGGTCACGGAAGAATGGAATATGTAATTTCGCTGTTGGTGGCAGTAGTAATTATGCTGGTAGGCGTGGAACTGTTCCAAAGTTCCGTGGAAAAAATCAAAAATCCGGAGCCGGTACTTTTCTCTAAATTTGTCTTGATAGCGCTTTTGGTTTCTGTGCTGGTTAAACTATGGATGGCTTATTTTAACCGGACGCTGGGTAAAAAAATCCGCTCCACCGTGATGCTTGCAACGGCCAAAGACAGTTTAAATGACGTGATAGCCACGGGTACAACGATTTTGGCGTTGGTGGCTTCCTTGTTTACGGACTTTCCGTTGGATGGCTATATCGGATGCATAGTTTCCGTCTTTATTTTGTATTCGGGCTTTGAAATTATTAAAGATACCGCAGATGAATTTTTGGGAAAACCTGCAGATAAGCAGACGGTGCAGGCGATTCGTGATATTTTAGAGCGGGATGAACAGGTTAAGGGGCTTCATGACATGGTGATTCACAGCTACGGGCCCGGCGTAACCTTCGGAAGTGTACATGCGGAAGTGGATGCGCGGGAGAATATTATGGTGATTCATGATGCCATTGACCGTTTGGAAAAGGAAGTTTATGATAAACTTCATGTAGTGCTCACGGTGCATATGGATCCGGTAGAGATGGATAATACTTTGGTAAATGAAAGGAAAGAAATGGTGCGCCGGATTTTGCATTCAATCAATCCGGAACTTTCTTTTCACGATTTTCGAATGGTAGGCGGAGCAGAGCATACCAATTTATTGTTTGATATTGTGCTTCCGTTTGATTGCAAGATGAAGGAAAAGGAAGTTTTGGAACTTCTGAATCAGGAACTGGAAAAAGAAGACGGGAAATATTGCCCGGTAGTAAATATTGAAAGGGACTACACGCAGTAAGAACTGCGCGGAGGATTTGGCATGTCGGTAGATTTTGAGATTTTATATTTTATACAAACGCTGCGAAGTGACTGGCTGGATTGGATTATGACGCTGATTACTCATTTGGGTGATGCGGGGATTTTCTGGATTCTGTTATCGGTTATTTTGGCGTGCAAAAAGGAAACCAGGCTGTG
This sequence comes from Lachnospiraceae bacterium, assembly GCA_015057055.1. GTDB lineage: Bacteria > Bacillota > Clostridia > Lachnospirales > Lachnospiraceae > NK4A136. The sequence goes on from SVFE01000009.1 coordinate 21,907, forward strand.
CGGCTTTACCATGATGATTTCTTTGCTTTTGATGCAGATTATCGGCAATATGGTTTTAAAAGAAATCATTGCAAGACCCAGGCCCTGCTGGCTGGATGACGGGATTGTTCTTGCTATTGCAAAACCGGAGAGTTTTTCCTTCCCTTCGGGGCACACGTATTCCAGCTTTGTCTGCGCCGTGACAATACTATTTTTCAATAAAAAATGGGGCGTAGCGGCGCTTTTCGTTGCGGCGCTGATTGCCTTTTCCAGAATGTATCTTTTTGTGCATTTTCCCAGTGATATTCTCGGCGGTATTGTGCTGGGGATTCTCACTGCTTTTGCAGCAAAATGGCTTTCTGACAAATTTGTAAAAAATAGATTGGCGACAAAAGGATAAAAATTCCACTTATATTTTACCTCCGGGAAGAAATAATAGAATCAGGATAAACAACATCGTTTATCTCAAGTGATTAAGAACCAATAAATTGGAGGTAGAAAGAAATGGCAACAAAAACAAATAAGACAAGTGTACCTGAAGCAAAAGCAGCAATGGATCGTTTTAAAACAGAAGTAGCATCTGAACTCGGTGTTTCTTTGAAGGATGGTTACAATGGTGACCTTACTTCCCGTGAAGCAGGAAGAATCGGTGGCGAAATGGTTCGTAGAATGATCAAGAAGCAGGAAGAAATGATGAAGTAATCCGTTATACGGAAAATGCAGGTGGCCCGGTGAACACATCGGGTCATTTGTTTTGTTGACAAATCTACATAGATATCCCTACAATATGATTTGTGAATTTAAATCGTAACAGATTGAAAACATACCGAATCGGAGCGGTACGAAAGAAAAAAACAGGAAAACAAAGGTGATGAGATGAAAAACGCAAAAACGATGCTGATTATTTCTATGGCGATATTCGGTACCATAGGTTTGTTTGTGAGAAATATCCCTCTTGCCTCCGGCGAAATTGCCTTGTATCGGGCGGTGCTGGCGGCGGTATTAATAGGGATTTATCTTCTGGTTTCGAAGCAGAAATTTGATTTTTCAAAGATGAAAAAAGAATTGCCGCTGCTGCTTTTTTCCGGCGTGGCAATGGCTTTCAACTGGATTTTACTCTTTGAAGCCTATAAGTATACCACGGTTTCCGTAGCGACGCTAAGTTACTATTTTGCGCCGGTCATCGTAACGGTGGTTTGCCCGTTTTTATTCAAGGAAAAAATGACGGTGAAGCAGATTGTTTGTTTTGTCATGTCTACGGCGGGAATTGTGATGATTACCGGAATCGGGGATTTATCCGCAGGCACTTCGCATTTTACCGGGATTTTGTTTGGACTTGGGGCGGCGGTGTTGTATGCCACCGTCATCATTATGAACAAATTCATCAAAAATGTGGAGGGGATTCACCGTACCTTTTTGCAGTTTCTGGCAGCCATTGTGGTTTTGGTTCCCTATGTGCTTTTAACCGGCGGAATCAACGTGCAGGGATTGGAATGGAAAGGGCTGGTGTGTCTTTTGATTGTGGGACTTATTCATACCGGCGTGACCTATTGCTTGTATTTCTCCTCTCTGAAGGAACTTCCCGGACAGACCGTGGCAATCCTTAGTTACATTGATCCGCTGCTGGCAGTTTTGGTGTCTGTAACCATTCTGCGTGAGCCCATGACATTTTGGCAGATTGTCGGCGGAATTTTGATTTTGGGATTTACACTTTGGAACGAAATGCCGGAGAAGGAAACAACGAAAAAATGACTGGACTAACTATTGATTTCTATGGTATAATCACAGAGTTGATTATCTATAAAATGGATAGTTATGTCAAAATGAAAAATGCGTGTTGCAGTAGGAGGAAATTGTAAAATGAGTTTACCGATGGAAAAATTAGAACATAATATGGCAAAAATTACCATAGAAGTGCCTTGTGAGGAATTTGAAAAGGCAGTAGAAAGAGCATATCAGAAGAATAAAAACAGAATCAGCATTCCCGGATTCCGTAAGGGTAAAGTGCCTCGTCAGATGATGGAAAAAATGTACGGAAAAGAAGTATTTTTTGATGATGCAGCGAATATGATTATTCCGGATGCTTATCAGAAAGCATTCGAAGAATGCGATGAAGAAATCGTTTCTTCTCCCAAGATTGATGTAGTACAGTTGGAAGCAGGAAAGCCTTTCATCTTTACTGCTGAAGTAGCATTGAAGCCGGAAGTTACTCTTGGTGAATACAAGGGAGTGGAAGTAGATAAAGTATCTGCAGAAGTTACGGAAGAAGAAATCGAAGAGCAGATTAAGAAAGAATTGGAAGAACAGTCCAGACAGGTTGTAGTAGAAGGAAGACCGGTACAGGACGGCGACCTTACGGTAATTGATTTTGAAGGATTTGTAGACGGCGTAGCATTTGAAGGCGGAAAGGGCGAGAATTACTCCCTGACCATCGGTTCCGGTTCCTTCATTCCCGGTTTCGAAGAGCAGTTAATCGGTAAGAACGTGGATGAAGAGTGTGAAGTAAATGTTACTTTCCCGGAAGAGTATCACGCTGCTGACCTTGCCGGAAAGCCCGCTGTATTCAAATGTAAGATTCATGAAATCAAAGAAAAACAGGTTCCTGCATTGGATGCTGATTTCGCAGATGACGCAGGATTTGATTCTGTAGAAGAATACAAAGAAGATGTAAAGAAGAACCTTGCTGAAAAGAAAGAAAAAGCAGCGAAAGATGCAAAAGAAGACGCTGTAATTGATCTTATTGTAGCAAATGCAACCATGGATGTTCCGGATGCTATGGTAGAAACTGCACAGAAGCAGATGATTGATGAATTTGCTCAGCAGCTTTCCATGCAGGGATTGTCTCTTGACCAGTATTTTATGTTCACAGGTATGACCAAAGAGATGATGATGGAACAGACCAAACCCCGTGCAGAGAAGAGACTGAAAGCACGTCTTGTATTAGAAGAAATTGCCAAAGCAGAAGGCATTGAAGCTTCCGAGGAAGAATATGAAGCACAGCTGAAAGAAATGGCAGACGGTTACAAGATGGATATGGAAAAAGTCAGAAAGATGATTAGCGCATACGATAAGAAACAGATGATGAAGGATCTTGCCATCAAGAAGGCAATTGACTTCGTTGTGGAAAACGCAAAAGAAAAATAATTGCGTGAACAAGAAAGGATTGATGTAAGGAATGAATCACGATATTTATAATGAATTGGTGCCTATGGTTGTGGAGCAGACAAGCCGCGGAGAGCGCTCCTATGACATTTATTCCCGTTTGCTCAAAGACAGAATTATTTTTCTCGGAAGTGAAGTGAATGAAGTTACGGCAAGTCTGGTGGTTGCACAGATGCTTTTCCTGGAATCGGAAGATCCGGATAAAGATATCAATCTGTACATCAACAGCCCCGGAGGGTCTGTAACCGCCGGTATGGCGATTTACGATACCATGAATTTTGTAAAATGTGATGTTTCTACCATTTGTATCGGTATGGCAGCAAGTATGGGTGCATTCCTTCTTGCCGGCGGTGCAAAAGGAAAGCGTCTGGCACTTCCCAATGCGGAAATTATGATTCACCAGCCACTGGGCGGGGCGCAGGGACAGGCAACAGAGATTGAAATTGCGGCAAAGCATATTCTTCATACAAAGGAAAAACTGAACCGCATTTTGGCAGAAAACTGTAACCAGCCTTATGATGTGATTGCCGCGGATACCGATCGTGACAATTGGAAAACTGCAGAAGAAGCGAAGGCATACGGTCTGATTGACGATGTAATTTTCAAGAGACCTACTTCGGAAGAGAAGTAAACTTCGTGATGAAAGGATTTGTAGGAAAATATGGCAGGAAAGAGCACGGATAGTAAAGTAAGATGTTCCTTCTGCAATAAGACCCAGGAGCAGGTGCGTAAGTTGATTGCAGGACCTGCAGGCGTCTATATTTGCGATGAGTGCGTGGACATCTGTGCAGACATTATTGAAGAAGAATTTTTTGAGCCCGGTGGCGCAGACAGCGAAGGAAATGATTTGGATATCAATTTCCTGAAACCGGTGCAGATCAAAGAGTTTTTGGATGAATATGTGGTAGGTCAGGAAGAGGCAAAGAAGATTTTGTCGGTTGCCGTGTACAACCATTATAAGCGAGTGACCTCCCAACAGGACAATGATGTAGAATTACAGAAAAGTAATATTATTATGGTGGGACCTACCGGTTCCGGAAAAACCTACCTGGCACAGTCCTTGGCAAAGATTATCAATGTACCTTTTGCCATTGCGGATGCGACTACATTGACGGAAGCCGGTTATGTCGGCGAAGATGTGGAAAACATTCTTTTGAAACTGATTCAGGCAGCGGACTATGATGTGGAGCGTGCCCAGTACGGTATCGTTTACATCGATGAAATTGATAAAATCACAAAGAAGAGTGAAAATGTCTCCATCACCCGTGATGTATCCGGGGAAGGTGTGCAACAGGCTCTTTTGAAAATTATTGAAGGTACGACGGCGTCAGTTCCTCCCCAGGGTGGCAGAAAGCATCCCCATCAGGAATTGATTCCCATTGATACCACCAACATTCTGTTCATTTGCGGCGGCGCATTTGACGGATTGGAAAAGATTATTGAGGATCGTCAGAATAAAAAATCAATTGGTTTTCAGGCACAGGTAAGCAGTAAGACAGACAAGGATATATCTGCATTGCTTCATGATGTAACACCTCAGGATTTGATTAAGTTTGGTCTGATTCCGGAGTTTGTGGGACGAGTGCCGGTGAATGTTTCATTGGAGGGGCTTGATAAGGAAGCTCTTGTGCGGATTTTGGAAGAACCCAAGAATGCATTGATTAAGCAGTATCAAAGCTTATTTCAGATGGACGGCGTGAAATTGTCTTTTGAGAGAGATGCGGTGGAATGTATTGCAGAGATGGCGCTGGCTAGAAAGACCGGAGCCAGAGGACTTCGTTCCATCATGGAAACCTGTCTTATGGATGTAATGTATCGGATTCCTTCTGATGAGACGATTGAAAGTTGTGTGATTACAAAAGGTGCGGTGGAAGGCACCAGCGAGCCTTTGGTTGTACATAAGGACAGCACGAAGAAATCAACAACGAAAAAAGCAAAATAAAAATACGATGAGGTATTAGGGAAAAGACCGCTGCAGTGGCGGTCTTTTTCAATCAGAAAGGCGTGATTAAGGTGAAGAGAACAGAATTGCCGGTGATAATCGAAAAAGAAAATATTTTATTTCCCGGAATGATGATTCAATTTGATATAAAAGAAGAAGCAGCGCAGCGTGCCGTTCAGGAGGCAATGGTAAGAGACGGTTTGGCGGTGGTGACGTTTGATTATGAACAGAGCATTGGCGTAAAAGTTCAAATCAGTCAGATTAATGAGTTACCGGGCGGTGGCATGCGGCTTTTGCTGGTTGCATCAAACCGGGTAAAAATCAGTAAGTGGGAAGGCGAAGATTATTTTGTTGCCACCATTTCTGAGCCGGCTAAGCCCCGGAAAAGAAAAGACGATGAACTACGCCGGGAGGCAATGCGCCGGAGCCTTTTGGAAGTGTTTGAAGAGTATTGCCGGGAATACCCCCGTCAGAATCCTGCTGTGGCAGAAAAAATCGGAAAAGACATGCCTATCGGAGAAGCTGCGGATTTAATGGCTTCTTCTGTGGCGATTGCCCCAGATAAAAAAAGGGAACTGTTTTTGCTTATTGACCCGGAAGTAAGGGTGGAATGTCTGGTTCGGATTTTAAAAGAGGAAATTAAAATCGCACAGCTTCGAAAAGGAATCTACATGGAAATTTCCGAACAGGTGGATAAGCGCCAGCGGAAATATCTTCTTCAGGAGCAGATGCTTTATATCCGAAAGGAACTTGGCGAAGAGGATGACGAAACTTCAGAGATTCAGCAATGGGAAAAACAGCTAAAGAGAGTAAAGGCGCCCAAGGAAGTAAAGGAGAAAATTCAGAAGGAAATCCGCCGGTTTAAACAGTTGACCATGAGCTCGTCGGAGAGTTCCGTGGAACGGATTTACATTGAAACCTTGTTGGAGATGCCCTGGGATAAAGTTTCCAAGGATAATAACGATTTACAAAATGCAAAAGAGATTCTGGAACGGGACCATTACGGAATGGAGAAGGTAAAAGAGCGCATCCTGGAATATCTGGCGGTGCGTAGTCTGACCAAAGAAGGCGAGAGCCCGATTCTTTGTCTGGTGGGTCCGCCCGGTACGGGCAAAACCTCCATTGCAAAATCGGTGGCAGAGGCGTTGGGTAAAGAGTACATCCGTATCTGCCTTGGAGGTGTTCGGGATGAAGCGGAGATTCGGGGACACCGCAGGACTTATATTGGCGCTATGCCGGGACGAATCTGCAACGGCTTAAAGCATGTGGGCGTGAAGAATCCGCTGATGCTTTTGGATGAAATTGATAAAATGAGTAAGGATTACAAAGGGGATACGGCAGCTGCGATGCTGGAAGTGCTGGACCCGGAGCAAAACTGTCATTTCCGGGACCATTACCTGGATGTGCCGGTGGATCTTTCTAAGGTACTTTTTATTGCCACGGCCAATGATGCTTCTGAAATTCCCCGTCCGCTGTTGGACCGTATGGAAATCATAGAAGTCAACAGTTATACGGCGAATGAGAAGTTTCATATTGCCAAGAAACATCTCATTCCTAAGGTAATGAAAAAGAACGGCATGGAAGATAAGGGGCTTACGATTTCAGATAAAGCTTTGGAGCAGATTATTTCCGGCTATACGAAAGAAGCCGGTGTCCGTGAATTGGAGCGGAAAATCGCCGGAGTTTGCCGGAAATGCGCAATGGAAATCCTTTCAAAAGCGAAAGACGTTTCAGAGAAGAGAGGAAAACAAAAAAAGAACGTCGAAATTTTGGTGACGGAGAAAAATCTGGAACATTATCTGGGCAAGCGGAAGTATTCGGAAGATAAAATTGCGAAAGCGCCTACGGTCGGTTTGGTTCGCGGTTTGGCCTGGACCAGTGTGGGCGGTGATACATTGGAAATAGAAGTTGCCATTATGCCGGGGAAGGGCGAAGTGAAGCTGACCGGTCAGTTGGGAGATGTTATGAAAGAATCCGCTTCGGCAGGGCTGACCTATCTAAGGACCATCGGTGATGCGTATGGCCTTAAGTCGGATTTCTTTAAGAAAAACGATATTCATATTCATATACCGGAAGGTGCTGTGCCCAAGGACGGTCCCAGTGCGGGAATTACCATGGCAACGGCGGTACTTTCTGCGGCAACCAAGCTTCCGGTAGCCGAAACCATAGCCATGACAGGAGAAATTTCTTTGCGAGGCCGGGTGCTTCCCGTAGGCGGCTTGAAGGAAAAACTTTTGGCAGCCAAGATGGCAGGGATTAAGACCGTCATTCTTCCGGCAGACAATAAGAAAGACGTGGAAGAGATTTCCGAAGAGATTAAAAAAGGCATGAAGCTGGTTTGGGCCGAGGATATGACTTTGGTGCTGAAGACAGTGTTTGGAAAGTAAAGAAAGGCATGAATGTATGAAAATAAAAAATGTCAGTTTGGAAACGGTGTGCGGAATCACCAGTGTACTTCCGGAAACGGAGAAACCGGAGTTTGCATTTGCGGGAAAAAGTAATGTGGGAAAATCGTCACTGATAAATGCACTGATGCAGAGAAAGTCACTGGCACGTACCAGTTCCCAGCCGGGAAAGACCCAGACCATAAATTTCTATAATGTAAATGACGAACTCTACTTTGTGGATTTGCCGGGATACGGCTACGCCAAAGTCGGAAAGGAAGTTACGGCCAAATGGGGAAAAATGGTTGAGCGGTACTTGCACAAATCAAAGCAGTTGAAAGCGGTTTTTTTGCTGATAGACATCCGGCATGAACCGTCGGCCAATGATAAACTGATGTACGACTGGATTATGAGCAACGGCTTTGACCCGATTATCATCGCGACGAAATTGGACAAGATTAACCGTAGTCAGATTCAAAAGCACGTGAAAATGATTCGGGAAGGGCTAGGTGCCAAAAAGGAATGTGTCATTGTACCTTTTTCCGCGGAGAGCAAGCAGGGACGGGATGAGATTTATGGAATTATCGAAGAATTACAAGGTGTTGGTGAGGTATGACGGAAGTCGTTACGGCGGATGGCAAAAGCAGACGAAATCACCGACAACCATTCAGGGAAAAATAGAAGCCGTTTTGGAAAAAATGTGTGGATGTCCCATCGAAATTGCAGGGAGCGGCAGGACGGATGCCGGGGTCCATGCCAATGGGCAGGTGTTTCATTTCAAAGCGGCAGTGAGTCTGCAACCGGATGAAATTCAAAATTATTTGAACCGATATTTGCCGGAGGACATCGCGGTGCTTTCGGTAGAAACGGCGCCGGAGCGGTTTCACAGCAGGCTGTCGGCCAAGGGAAAACGCTATGTGTACCGTATTTGGAGAAGTGAGATTCCACCGGTATTTGAAAGAAAGTATGTCTGCAATTTGCGGAAACTTATGCCGGAGGAAAAGGAGATTTTACCGAATGTGGCGGCAATGAAGACGGCTGCAAAATTGCTTCTGGGTACCCACGATTTTAAAGGGTTTACCTCGCTGAAGAAGACAAAAAAATCCACGGTTCGGACCATTACCGCCTTGATAATAGAAGAACGCGGACCGGAGATTGTGATTACCTTTGAAGGCGACGGATTTTTGTATCACATGATAAGAATTATCGTAGGTACATTATTGGAAGTCGGTTTCGGGAAACGAAGTGCCCAAAGTATTTCGCAGGTATTGGAAAACGGAATCCGGGAGCAGGCCGGTTTTTTGGCGCCCCCGGAGGGACTTTGCCTGGATGCGGTTTATTATGAATAATATAAAATCAAAGAACGCTGCATATATTATATAAACATTTTTGTTTGAGAGGATATAGGATGAAAAAAGCGGAAGCAGCGTTTGGCGATTTACGTATGAAATATCTGGCCAAAATGTTGGAGCGTAGCGGCTATGAAGTTACCATGGGAGAACCTTTTTCTCCGGAGCGCATGCAAAATGCGGATGTGGTGATTTTACCGGTGCCGGTAACCCACGGGGATAATAAGATTTCCTGGGGGATGGATGGAAGTGCAATTACCACGGATGTAATTTGCAATAGCATTCGAAAAGGACAAAGCGTGTTTGGCGGAGTTATTCCCAAAGAGATGAAGAGCACCTTGGAAGCACAGGGTGCTTTTTGTTATGATTTTATGGAAATGACCGATATTGCCATGAATAATGCCGTAGCCACGGCAGAAGGTGCGATTGCTGAGGCAATAATTGCCGGGAAGAATAATCTTACCGGAAGTAATTGTCTGGTTATCGGTTATGGAAAATGCGGGCTGGAACTTGCCGGGAAATTGCAGAATTTCGGCGCCAATGTTACGGTTATGGCAAGACGCAGTACGGTTCGCCAGCAGGCGAGAGTAAAAGGATTTGCTTCGATTATGCCGGGGGAAATTTCCGGAAGTTATTCGTATGTATTTAATACCGTGCCGGCTAGAATGCTGGGAGAGAAAGAACTGGCCAGATTGCCGGGCGATGTGTGTATTATTGATATTGCGTCCAATCCCGGCGGTACGGATTTTGCCTGGTGCGAAGCCCACGGCGTGAAGGCAAAACTTTGCCTTGGACTTCCGGGAAAATATTCGCCCAAAACCTCCGGAGAGATTCTGGCGCAGGCAGTTTTGGATATTATGGAGGTATAGTGAAAGGAACCAACGGAACATAGCGGCATATAATATTTCATCAATGTATTTCGCTTTTGAAAGGGCAGGTGGAATATGAATATAGCAGATTACACAATTGGAATCGGGTTCACCGGTTCGTTCTGTACTTTTGATAAAATCTTGAAGGAAATTGCCGTACTGAAGGAAAAAGGAGTGAAAATGCTTCCCGTTTTTTCGTACAATGCAGCGGGCATGGATAATCGATTCATGGAAGCGGCCGAGTTTCGGAAAAAAGTAGAAGAACTGACGGAAAATGAAGGCTATGATACGATACCCGGCGTGGAGCCCCTAGGGCCGAAGGGGATGATGGATGTCATGGTGATTGCGCCTTGTACAGGAAACACGCTGGCCAAACTTTGCAACGGAATTACGGATACGCCGGTTCTTATGGCGGCAAAAGGACATTTGCGGAACGGAAAACCGCTGGTCATCGCTGTATCTACCAACGATGCACTGGGAATAAATTTTAAAAACATCGGCATGCTGATGGCAATGAAAAATATCTATTTCGTGCCCTTTGGCCAGGATGACTGCGTGAAGAAACCCAATTCCATGATTGCCAGATTAGACCGTCTGGAAGATACGGTTTTGGCGGCGCTGGAAGGAAAACAAATTCAGCCGGTAATCACGGCGTAAATAATGAAAAACAAGGAAGAACCCCGGGCAACTTACTACCCGGGGTTGTTTTTTACAGATGCAGTTTAATGTTGTATTTCTTAAACCAGAAGTCAATCTGCAACAGGTAGGCAATCATCTGCGGACCGCACATGAGCTGGCCGTACCAAGGGGTACCCAGATCTTTGGGACTGGACAGGAAGGCCTTCAGACTTTCTTCTTCAATTAGTGTATGCAATACCGATGTTTCGTCGTTCCAAACTTCGGAGAGCATACCGGTAAGCATTTTTTCATAAAACGGATGATAGGTTTTGGGGAAGGGGCTCTTCTTGCGAAGGAGAACCTGCTGAGGAAGCATGGGCTCTCCGGCCTGGCGAAGGAGCGCTTTTACCAATCCGCCCCGGGTCTTCATATCCCAGGGAACATTATACACATACTCGGCCAAACGGTGATCGGCAAAAGGGATGCGGGCAGTCAGCCCGGTGCGACGGCAGCTTCTGTCCATACGGTTGAGCAGTGTTTCCATAAACCAATACAGATTTAAGTTGGAAAATCTCCGTTTTTTCGCATCGCTGTCACTTTCCTCCGGCAATACGATAATGCTTTTTACCGAATTATGATAGGTGCTGCGTACATAGGAATCCATATCCAGCGCCTCTGTAATTTCCTTTTTCAGAAGTATTTTACGAGGGTTCAAATCCGGACTCCAGGGGAAGGTGTTCTCGCAGACAAGGTCGTTGTTGTGCACCCAGGGATAACCGCCGAAGACTTCGTCAGCACATTCGCCCGTGTAGGCAGTAGCACCGATTTCCCGAACCTGTTTGGAAAAATACAGCAGGGAGGAATCGATGTCAGCCATGCAGGGCATATCATGGGCAAGCACGGATTCCTGCAGGTGCTCAGCCAGCGTCTGGTAATTGCATTCCAGATAATGATGCTGGCTTTGGAGGTATTTTACCATGGCATCAATGTAAGGACGGTCCTGGGAGGGCTGGAAGGAAGAGGATTTGAAAAATTTATCATTTTGTGAAAAATCAAAGGAAATGGTGACAAGGCGTTGACCACGTCGTTCCGTTTCTTTTTTTAAGTACGCCGCCACAAGGCTGGAATCGATACCGCCGGACAAAAGGCATACCGGATCGGGGTCGACGGCAAACTGTCCGCGGAATATTTCGCCCAGAAGTTCCCGGGTATGAAGTACGGTTTCTTCGTAATTTTCGGTATGGGGCCTGCACTGCAATTTCCAGTAGGCGGTTTCGCAGATGCCGTATTTGTTCACGGTGAGACAATGAGCCGGCCGGACTTCTTTTATATGGTCAAAGATTGCTTTCCCCGGGGTTCTGGCAGGACCGATGCTAAAGAGTTCGTTTAACCCTTCTGCGGAAACGGAAGGAGCCTCTTCCCGGAAGGCAAGAACAGCCTTGGGTTCCGATGCGAAAACAAAGTAATCATCGCATTTGGAATAAAAGAGGGGTTTGCTTCCGAAATGGTCACGGAACAAATAGAGGGTGTGGTGACGTCTGTCAAAAATGGCAAAGGCAAAGTTGCCTACCAATTTTTCCACAAAGGAAAATCCGTATTCCATGAATCCTAAGAGGACAATTTCTTCCTGGGATTGATTTTCGCTCTGCAGAGAATGGGGAAGGAGGCTGCGAAGCTCATTGCAATTAAAGATGTCGCCGTCAAATACGATATCACAGCAACGGTCTCCTACGCACAAAGAGTAAGGCTTGCATCCTTCGTGGCAATGAACGATTCCGGCGCAAAAATCATCGGTGATGAGGGGCCGGATTTCTTCCCTGTCTGAATGACATAAGGAATTCATCATTTGCATCAGCTTATCATGGCAAATATTGTCAGAAGAAAAGCGAGGTTTATTTGGTTCAAAAAAACCGGCAAAACTAAACATAGTAACTCCATATGGATTTCTTTCTTTATAAAGATATGCATCAGAGAAAAAATGATGAATAAAATGTGTTTTTCGGGGAAGGATAAAAGTATAAAAATGAGAAAGGCGTGAATGGTATGAAAAGAAGCGTATTTTTGATGATAGAAATTGCGATTGCGGCACTTCATTTGTGGCTTGGTCTTACGGGCATTTCCTTTTTGTGGATTCAGGGACCCCGTAGTGCGGCCATTACGCTGGGTGTCATCGGTGTGATTATGGGAGCCATCGGTTCCTGGGGCAGCATGATGAACCATCCCCATGCTTCTTCCAATGTAATGGGAACGGTTATTGAAGTGTTACTTTTGCTGACTTTGTTTGTACAGGTCTTTGGATGGGAAAATTTCCCTCTGCTTGGAGATCCGGTCATTGCGCTGGTAGTGCTTGCGGCCGGTCTTGTAGTAAAAGGTATCTTTGAAATGATGGCAGAAAAAATCGCATAAGGATATCTGCAAAGGATAGTCGCAGAGGATGTCTGCAGAGAAACAAAAAAGGGGCGCGCCGCATCGGGCACACCCCTTAATTTCTTATGAGTAATCGCTATGTAAGAATTAGTTATACGTTGTAATAGGAACTGTAGTTCACCAATTCATCAATCAGTTTGGGAACCTTTTCACCCATATCCTCATCGGAGAACTGGCAGGTACCAACGGCTTTGTGACCGCCACCGCCGTATTTCAGCATAAGGGAGCCTACATCCACATTACTGGTACGGTTCAAAATGCTGTAACCTACGGCACAGGAACAACCCTTGCCGCCTTTGCCGTTTACAATCCATACAGAGATGTTCTGTTCGGGATACATACTGTAAATCATGAAACGATTGCCGGAATAAATCGGATCTACATTACGCAAATCGCTGATAATAACATCTTTTTCCACGCGGGTGTTGGCAAGAACCATGGCTTTAAAGTTTTCCGCCTGCTCGTGATATACTTCGATTCGTTCTTTAACATCCGGGAGATTCAAGATTTCTTCCGTAGACATTGTACGGCAGCATTCCATCAAAACTTCCATCAGACGGTAATTGGGAATCGTAAAATTACGCCAACGACCGAGACCGGTTCTGGGGTCCATCAGGAAACCAACCAAAATCCAACCGGTAGGATTCTGAATTTCATCAATGGTAAGATTACCGGAGTCAACCTTATCAACCGCTTCCATCATGTCATCAAACTGAGGGAAACGTTCTTTTCCGCCGTAATATTCATAAATAATGCGGGCACAGGAGGGAGTGATACGACTTTCTCCTTTGTATTTGCCGGCAAGCTGATTTCTTTCGTGTTCGCTGGAGTGGTGGTCAAACCAAAGTCCGCAGCCTTCTGCATAAGGTACATTGGCAAGACAATCATTCTCCGTTATTTCAACCAAACCATCCTGGATATCCTTGGGATGTGCAAATTTCCAACTGTCGATGATTCCGGCCTCCAAAAGCAAAGCACCGCATGCCAGACCGTCAAAATCAGAACGTGTAATAAGTCTCATAGATAAACTCCTTTTTCTCGTAATCCCCAACCACATCGGGTGTTTTTGTATAGATAAACATATACAAAAAACATTATAATTGATTTTTATTATAAAAACAAGGATTCCGACAAAAAAATAGAAAAAATACATTTATAAAATATCGAAAGAAAAGACTTGACAAAACAGGTCTACTTGTATAGACTAAATGGTATGAAACGTGGTCTAATAGTATAGACTAGCGAAATACATAAGTTATGCATTATTAAATGTATTTTCAAAGAAAGGGATTTTTGGAAAATGAGTAATTATGATATTTTTCAGTGGTTTGATTCTCCGATTTCACTTTTTTTCAGTGATTTCGGTTCTGTGATTTTCGAGACGACAGTACTCATTTTGTTGGCATTGGGGCTCAGACGTCTTTTGAAAAATTATTCCAAGAAATATGTCTATTATGCGTGGATGCTTGTGGCACTTAGGGGAGCGTTTCCGGTGGAATTTAGAACCTCCTCCGGTATCATAGTCAAAACAAAGGAACAACTTTTGGAGGAAGCCGTGAATCCGCAAGTTCCGGTAATGGTTAGGGATTGTATTGCAGGCATTTATTTGCTTGGAGTCGTTGTAACTCTTATTTTTTACATTCTGCAATTTGTCAGGGCAAAAAGGGCTGTCAAAAGAGCATTTAACGGTATCGGAAAAACTAAGGTTTGCAAGGAAATCGAAACACCCTTTGTCATGGGGTTGATTTGGCCCAAAATATATTTGCCCGAAATATCGGATGAGGATACCCTTCGATGTGTGATTGCACATGAAAAGAATCACATTGAGCACGGGGATCATATTATTCGTTTTATTTCGGTTATTGCTCTGTGCGTGCATTGGTGGAATCCGCTTATGTGGTATGCCATGAAAAAATTAAATGAAGATTTGGAAATGTACAGCGACGAAATATCAATCGAAAAAACGGAAACAAAAGATCGGCAGATGTATGCCAATGTTTTATTGGAGTTTGCAAAAAAACAGAACGGTTTTCAGGAACAGCTTTCCTTTGGAGAGTCTGTTACAGAACATCGTGTAAAACATATTTTTGAAGAAAAGAAACATAGCTTTGCGGTGGGTTTGGCCGTTGCAGTTTTGCTTTTTGGCCTCACTGCAGTGATGTTTGCGGAGGAGAAGAATTATCTTGAGACAGTTACTTTTTCGGAAGCGGAAATTGCAGAATTGGAAGATGCGTGCAGACAGGATTATCTGGAGCGCTACGGAGATTTAGTAACATACGACGGACAATGGAATTTAGAGCACATCTGTGCAGATGAGGATAGTCCCGGCTTTTGCTATGCGCATTTTACTTATGAGTATATTGCGTCGGAGTATTATTTTGAATATGAGACCTGGGAGAGAGAATTAGTAAAAAGGGAGATTGCATACAGCGTGCTTGTTATGCCGGAAGCGGGAGAGGAACAGCGGCGTATTGTATATGTGATTGGCGGACGCTGTCCGGAGTCGGTAGAGACCTATCGACGCCCCTTGTAAACCGGCAGTGCGTTTTGAATACGAAGGGAGTTAGACATTATGAAGAAAATTGCAGAAAGCGAATACCACTTTTTACGAATTTTGTGGGAATGTGAACCGATATCCAGCACGGAACTGGTACGAATCTGCAACCAGCGTTTGGGGTGGAAAAAATCTACCACCTATACGGTGATTAAAAATCTGAGCAACAAAGAGATTATAAAGAACGAAAACACCATTGTATCGTCGCTGGTTTCGAAGGAGAAGGTAGATCGTCAGGAAAGTGATGCCCTGGTGGAGCGAATGTTTCAGGGAAATATTCCTTCGTTTTTCTCCGCTTTTTTCAAGGACCGTGTTTTGTCGCGGGAAGACATTGAGAGAATACAACGCATTATTGATGAGGCCGGCGAGCGAGAAAAGAAAGAAGAGAAAACGAAGGAGAAGGAACAGGAGAAAAAGAAATAAAAATTCGCAAAATTATTTTTCTTTATTATTTTCGTGGGCTGTGGTATGATTATAAGGTTAAAAGTACAAAGAAAGTTGGGACAATGGAACCATGGAAAACGAAAAGGATTTAGTTGTAAAAGAAGAGAATGGGGAGAAAGAGGAAAAAGTATCCCGCAATTTTATTGAACAGATTATTGATAAGGATTTGGCGGAAGGCGTGTACGATACCGTACATACCAGATTTCCGCCGGAACCGAACGGATATTTACATATCGGACATGCCAAGAGTATTTTGCTGAATTACGGGCTTGCCAAGAAATACGGCGGCAAGTTTAATATGCGTTTCGATGATACGAATCCTACCAAAGAAAAAACGGAATTCGTGGATGCGATCAAGCGGGATATTGAATGGCTTGGCGCAGACTGGGAAGACCGGTTGTTTTTTGCGTCTGATTATTTCGGACAGATGTACGAAGGCGCAGTAAAGTTGATTAAAAAAGGAAAGGCTTATGTTTCCGATTTGTCGGCAGAGGAAATCCGTGAGTACCGCGGAACTTTGACGGAGCCCGGAAAGGAAGATCCCTACTCCGGACGAAGCATTGAAGAGAACTTAAAGCTTTTTGAAGAGATGAAAGCCGGAAAGTATGCAGACGGAGAAAAAGTACTCCGCGCTAGAATTGATATGGCGTCTCCCAACATGAACATGCGTGACCCGGTGATTTACCGTGTGGCTCACATGCACCATCACAATACGGGAGATACCTGGTGCATTTATCCCATGTACGATTTTGCGCACCCCATCGAGGATGCCATTGAAGGAATTACCCATTCCATCTGTACCTTGGAATTTGAAGACCACCGTCCGTTGTATGACTGGGTGGTTCGGGAATTGGAATACGAAAACCCGCCCAAGCAGATTGAATTTGCAAAAATGTATTTGACCAATGTGGTAACCGGAAAGCGTTATATTAAGAAACTGGTGGAAGACGGCGTGGTAGACGGCTGGGATGACCCCAGACTGGTATCCATTGCAGCACTTCGCCGCCGCGGATTTACGCCCGGTTCCATTCAAAAGTTTGTGGAGCTTTGCGGGGTAAGTAAGGCAAATGCTTCCGCGGATTATGCGATGTTGGAATACTGTATCCGGGAAGATTTGAAATTGTCCCGTCCCCGAATGATGGCGGCACTGGACCCTATTAAGTTGGTGATTGATAATTATCCGGAAGGGGAAACCGAGTATCTGGATATTCCTTACAACTTGGAAAATGAAGCCTTGGGCAGCAGAAAAGTACCGTTCTGCAAGGAACTTTACATTGACCGTGATGATTTCATGGAAGAGCCGCCCAAGAAATATTTCCGTTTGTACCCCGGCAATGAAGTGCGCCTTATGAGTGCGTATTTCGTAACCTGTACCGGATTCGAAAAGGATGAAAACGGCAAAGTAACGGTAGTTCACTGTACTTACGATCCGGAAACCAAACAGGGAAGCGGATTTAATGCCAGAAAAGTAAAAGGAACCATTCACTGGGTACCGGCACCCTATGCGGTGAAAGCAACGGTCAGACTGTACGAGAACCTGATTGATGAGGAAAAGGGTGTTTACAATGAGGAAGACGGAAGCATCAATTTGAATCCGAATTCCCTTACCGTATTGGAGAATTGTTATTTAGAGCCGGAGCTTGCCAATGCAAAAGCCTATGAAAGTTTCCAGTTTGTACGTCAGGGATTCTTTACCGTGGATTATAAGGATTCCAAGGAAGGTGCTCCGGTATTCAACCGGATTGTCGGCTTGAAGAGTTCTTTCGTTTTACCTAAGTAGGAGGGGACCATGTCGCTGTTTGATGGGTTAGAAATATTTGGACTGTCGGGAATCAAAGGTGAAAATCTTTTTGAAGACCCGGTGGAAAAGAGAAAGAAAGAAAAAACTGTACAGGAAGTAAAGCAGATTCATGAAGAGGATTTGCTTTTCGAGAAAAATTTTGAGTGCCCTGTGTGTGACAAAAAGTTTAAACAATGGGTGGTTCGCGGAAATAAAGCGCGTCTGGTGGGAAGCGATAAGGATTTGCGTCCGCATCATGAACACATTGATTCCACCAAGTATGATGTGGTGTTTTGTAATCGGTGCGGTTATGCGGCGCTTATGCGTTATTACGGTCCTCTGGCAAAGCCCCACAGAGACTTACTCAAGGAAAATATATATTCCAAGTTCAAACCCATGGCAGAGCCCGGGATGAAATTGTCCTATGAGGATGCTTTGATTCGTTACAAAATGGCCCTTTACAATGCTATGTGCCGTCAGGCAAAGAGCAGCGAAAAGGCGTATATTTGCTTAAAGACCGGTTGGATTTACCGTGGTATGCAGGAGCAGCTCGGCGAGGATGTGCCGGCGGATGCACCTGAGCGAAAAGAACTTTTGGAAAAAGAAGAGGAATCTTTAAAAAATGCACTGGAAGGTCTGCTGATTGCCCGGGAGACGGAGACACCGCCCATTGCCGGGATGAATCTGACGACGCTGGATTATTTGCTGGCGGTTTTATGTGTTCGGTTTGGCCGGCTGGAGGATGCAATGAAGTTGCTTCAGGAACTGATTCGTTCCACCTCAGCCAGCAATGCCCAGAAGGAAAAGGCGCGGGATTTGGTATTGGAAATCCGGCAGAAGATGAAAGAAAAGGAGTAGCTGAGCTACTCCTTTTATATTTTTTCTATTGCTTTTTTTATTACAATATTTAAATTTAACATTGTTTAATGTTTATTCTTCATCATCATCGAAGAATTCTTCGGTATCCGCATCCTGGGCTGCTTCTTCAACAGCTTCTTTTACTTCTTCGGCTTTGCCGGCTGCTTTATCAGAAACTTCCTCAGCCTTGTCAGCAACTTCTTTTGCTGCGTCAGCTACGGTTTCTTTTGCCTGCTCAACTAATTCGCCGTTTTCGTCCAATACGTCAAACCCTTCGTCTTCAATTTCGGAAGATTCGTCGAAGGAGGACTGGATTTTCTGGCTTACTTTATTGAAAGCATCTTTTGCCTTGCTCCAGGTATCGCTGGCCAAAGCCTTGGCGCTGTCCAAAGAAACGTAATTGCGATTCTTGGTTTCTTCCTCTTCGCTCACGCCTTCAAAATTATCTAAATCGTCGAATTCATCAAATTCTTCATTCTGTTTATCTTTGTTCTGTAAGTAATGATATACCCCTGCGGCAGTTGCACCGGCAACCAGACCGAACAGTAAAATCTTTCCTGTTTTCTTTGCCATATCAATAGCTCCTTTCCAATTACATTCCGTAGCGAATTGCCTTTATCCATTGTAATATAAAATGAGCAAAAAGAAAAGGTAGAAGTTGCGAAAAATCAAAAAATATGATATTTTTTTTTCGACCGATAGGGTTGACGGAGGCGCGGATTGCATGAACGAAAAGTTTTATAATCTGACAAATGAAAAACAGGATTGTATGATAAATGGTGCCATGGAAGTATTTGCAATCAACGGATTCAAAAGAGCCAGCACGGATGAAATGGTGCGGGTATCCGGGGTGAGCAAAGGGCTTTGGTTTCACTATTTCGACAATAAATTAGGCTTGTATTCCTTCGTGGTGTCTTACGGGGTAAAGTATGCCCTTTTGGAGCTGTCCCTGAATGTAGAAAAAGAGGAACAGGATTTTTTCAAGGTGCGCCGCGGCATCGAACGGGCAAAGGTAGCGATGATGGAGAAATATCCGTATTTGCCGCTGCTTCTGATTTCCCTTCTTCGGGAGACGGATGAAGATGCTCTTATGGCGGTATCGGATATCCGGGACAAATATGCAGACACGGTTTCGGAGATGCAGATACAGACCAACCGGGAATTCCTGCGCAGAAAAGAGGAGGCCGGGAAACTTATGGACATTATTACGTTTGCCCTGGACGGCCTGCTGGAAGCGCATTACCGCAAGCCCGTATTTCGGAAAGAGCGTTTCTTAGAGGAGGCGGACGGCTATCTGGATTATATGAAAAGTCTGTCATATCGCTAGAAAATGAGGGGTTCTGCCGGCAAATATAGTAAAATTCTTATATTGCGTCGGGTGGGCAAATGTGCTAAAATCTTGTAGTCGCTGGTATTTGACGCATTTTCATATCGGCGGATAAGAGACAACAAAAGAAAATAGAAATGAAAATAAAGTGAGGAAAAGTTATGGTTCAGGTAGCAGTTTTGGGATACGGCACGGTAGGTAGCGGTGTTGTGGAAGTAATTGAAAAGAATCAGCAGGAAATCAGCAAACGTGCAGGTTCCGAAATCAATGTTAAATATGTTTTGGATTTGCGTGATTTTCCGGGAGACCCTATTCAGGAAAAGGTTGTGCACGATGCAGACATTATTTTAAATGATGCTTCCGTGGATGTGATTTGCGAGACCATGGGCGGGATTGAACCGGCATATACCTTTACCAAAAAGGCGCTTATGAGCGGCAAGAGTGTATGTACCTCCAATAAGGAATTGGTGGCAGCCCACGGACCGGAACTCATCCGTATTGCAAAAGAGAATAACTGTAACTATTTGTTTGAAGCCAGCGTTGGCGGCGGAATCCCCATTATTCGTCCGCTTAACAATGCCCTTACGGCAGAACGCATTGACTGCGTTATGGGTATTTTGAACGGAACAACCAACTATATTCTCACCAAGATGGAAAGAGAAGGGGCTGACTTTGATGAAGTATTGAAGGAGGCGCAGGCCCTCGGATATGCAGAAAGAAATCCGGAGGCAGATGTGGAAGGCTACGATGCATGTCGTAAGATTGCCATCCTTTCTTCCCTGGTATACGGCGAAAATGTGAAATATGAATCCATTTATACCGAGGGTATTACCAAGATTACCCCGGCGGATTTCGCATACGCAAAACAGATGAACAAGACCATCAAACTGATTGGTATCAGTTGCAACAATGAAGACGGCAAGTTTGCCATGGTAGCACCCCGCATGATTGGAACGGAAAGTCCTTTGAACTGCGTGCAGGATGTATTTAACGGAATTTTGGTGCATAGTAATATGCTTGGAGATTCCATGTATTACGGCCGGGGCGCAGGGAAGCTTCCTACCGCCAGTGCGGTTGTGGGCGATGTGGTAGACTGCGTGAGAAATCTCGGCAAACACATCGGTTGCATCTGGGATGCAAAGGATGCGGTGCTTTCTGATATCGGAGCATTTAAGCAGCAGTATTTCGTGCGCGCAGAAGGAGATGCTGCGGCTCGCAAGGCGGAAGTAGAAGGCGCATTCGGAGAAGTCAGCGTGGTTGAATGTCCCGCTGTGTCCGGTGAATTTGCTTTTGTAACCGGTAAAATGAGCGAAGATGCATACAAAGCGGCAGCGGCTAAGGTTTCCGGAATCCGCAGCATGATTCGTATGTAAGAAGGGATACATGTTTATGAAATATGTGATTGTACTTGGCGACGGAATGGCAGATGAACCCATAGCTTCTCTAAGCGGAAAGACACCATTGGAATTTGCCGATACGCCTCAAATGGATGAACTTAGCAAAAAGTCGGAAATCGGAATGGTACATACGATTCCGGAGGGAATGAAGCCGGGAAGTGATACGGCCAATCTTTCCGTGCTTGGCTATGACCCGAAGATTTATTATTCCGGACGTTCTCCCTTGGAAGCATTGTCTATCGGCGTGCCCATGAAGGATGAGGATATTGCCATTCGCTGCAATATCGTGACCATCAGCGATGATGCGGTGCCTTTTGAAGAAAAGACCATTATCGACCACAGTTCCGGTGAAATCGAAACCGAGGAATGTGCTATTTTGCTGGAAGCGGTAAAGAAGGAATTACAGGATGAAATCTATCAGTTTTATGTGGGTACCAGCTACCGGCATTGTCTGATTTGGAATAAGGGAAAGGTGCTGGACCTTAGCCAGCCTCACGATGTGCTGGGACAAAAAATCGGTGCCTATCTTCCCCAGGATGAGAAATTAAATGCCATGATGCGCAGAAGCTATGAGATTTTGAAGGATCATCCGGTCAATATCGAAAGAAAGAAAAAGGGACTGAATCCCGCCAACTGTTGTTGGTTCTGGGGAGCCGGCACCAAACCGAAGGTAACCAGCTTTGAAGAAAAGACCGGCAAGAAAGCCATGATGATTTCGGCCGTGGATTTGTTAAAGGGTATCGCTGTAGGAGCCAAGATGGGCGTTTCCATCGTACCGGGAGCCAACGGCGGACTGGATACCAATTATGAAGGAAAAACCGAGGCTGCATTGAAGGCACTTTTGCAGGACGGTTATGATTTTGCTTACATCCATGTGGAGGCCCCGGATGAAATGGGACACCAGGGAAGCGTGGAGAAGAAAGTAAAAGCCATTGAAAACCTGGACGGACGGGTAATCGCCCCGCTTTTGGAAGGATTAAAGAAGTCCGGCGAGGATTACAGGGTGCTTGTTTTACCGGATCACCCCACCCCGATACGACTTCGGACCCATACTTCCGACAGTGTGCCGTATATGCTTTATGACAGCACGGCAGAGAAAGAAAATGCACTTTCCTATTGCGAAAAGGATGCTGCCAAGGCAGGCATTTTGGTAGGCAAAGGACATGAACTGATTGAGAAGTTGTTTGCATAAAGGGAATGCGAGGAACCGGCGTTGCAGGCTTACAAAAAATGTGTAAGCGTTTGGGCCTTGCATTTACAAAATTATGATTTGCGAAAAGAAGGGCGCTGCTCCTATAAATGCAGCATGGAGGAGAGAATATGCTTATAGTAAAGAAGTTTGGCGGTACTTCGGTAGCCAACAAAGAAAGAATCTTTAATGTAGCAAGACGATGCATTGAAGAGTATCAGAGAGGAAATGACGTAGTTGTAGTATTGTCCGCGATGGGTAAGATGACAGATGAACTCATTGCCATGGCAAAGGACATCAATCCCAAAGCATCCAAAAGAGAGATGGATATGCTTCTCACAACCGGAGAGCAGACCAGCGTTTCCCTTGCGGCAATGGCATTTGATGCCCTGGGCGTACCCGCAATTTCCCTTCACGGATTCCAGGTGGCAATGCACACCACATCCACATACTCCAATGCGAGACTGAAGAGAATTGATACGGAACGAATCCGTCATGAATTGGACCAGAGAAAAATCGTTATTGTAACCGGTTTCCAGGGAATCAACAAATACGGTGATTACACAACCCTCGGAAGAGGCGGTTCCGATACGACCGCAGTTGCATTGGCAGCAGCCCTGAAGGCAGATGCCTGCGAAATCTACACCGACGTAGATGGTGTTTATACTGCAGACCCCAGAGTGGTTAAGAAAGCCAGAAAATTGGATGAGATTACATACGATGAAATGCTCGACCTTGCAACCCTTGGTGCAGGCGTACTTCACAATCGTTCAGTGGAAATGGCAAAGAAATATGGCGTTCAGCTGGTGGTTCGCTCCAGCTTGACAAACGAAGAAGGAACAGTCGTTAAGGAGGAAGTTAAAGTGGAAAGAATGTTAGTTAGCGGTGTAGCATGCGATAAGAATTGTGCAAAGATTTCTGTAGTAGGACTTAGTGATAAGCCCGGTTCTGCATTCCGTTTGTTTGATGCATTGGCATCTGCCGGAATCAACGTAGATATGATTTTACAGTCCGTAGGACGTAACAACCTTCATGACATTGCATTTACCGTAGTTGGTGACAATGCAGATGAAGCAGTTAAAGTTATCGAAGATAACAAAGCAAGATTGAAATACGAAAAAGTGGAATGCGAAAAAGGCGTTGCTAAGGTATCCGTTGTTGGTGCCGGTATGATGAGTAACCCCGGCGTTGCAGCAAAGATGTTTGAATGCTTGTACAATAGCAACATCAACATCAAGATGATTTCTACTTCTGAAATCCGTGTAACTGTTTTGATTGAAGAAAAAGAAGTAGAGAAGGCAATGAACGCAGCACACGATATCTTCGGATTGGATGACTAAGAGCCAGGCGACAGAGATTTGAATGATTTCGAATTAAGAGATTGTTGCTGGCGGATAAGCTTGCAAGATTTAGTGTTGGTGGATAAGCTTGCAAGATTTAGTGTTGGTGGATAAGCTTGCAAGATTTAGTGTTGGTGGATAGACTTGCAAGATTTAGTGCTGGTGGATAGACTTGCAAGATTTAGTGCTGGTGGATAGACTTGCAAGATTTAGTGTTGGTGGATAAGTTTGCAAGATTGGGAACGCAGGATTAAGATATAGGTGATTGAACTTGCAAGATTAAGAACGCAGGATTAAAGTATAGGTGATTGAACTTGCAAAATTAAACGGTAGTGGCCAAGTTTTAATTGTTTGTGCGTTTAGGGAACCTCCCTTGTCGAATGACAGGGGAGGTTTTTTGTGTGGTGTGGGAGGCGTTTGTGAGGAAGAATAATACGGGGTGAAGTGTTTTGGTGCACCGACTGAAGAGTATGGAGGTGTAGCACCGCCTGAAAAGGAAAAAGAGAAAGTAGGCGGTGCGGGAGTGAGGTGTAGCACCGCCTGAAAGAGAAAAAGAGAAAGTAGGCGGTGCAAGAGTGAGGTGTAGCACCGCCTGAAAAGGAAAAAGAGAAAGTAGGCGGTGCGGGAGGGAGGTGTAGCACCGCCTGAAAGAGAAAAAGAGAAAGTAGGCGGTGCAAGAGTGAGAGGAAGCACCACCTGAAAAGGAAAAAGAGAAAATAGGCGGTGCAGGAGTGAGAGGAAGCACCGCTTGAAAAAGAAAAAGAGAAAGTAGGCGGTGCAAGAGTGAGGTGTAGCACCGCCTGAAAAGAAAAAAGAGAAAATAGGCGGTGCAAGAGTGAGAGGTAGCACCGCTTGAAAAGGAAAAAGAAGAAAGTAGGCGGTGCAAGAGTGAGAGGAAGCACCGCCTGAAAGAGAAAAAGAGAAAGTAGGCGGTGCAAGAGTGAGGTGTAGCACCGCTTGAAAAGGAAAAAGAGAAAATAGGCGGTGCAAGGGGGAGAGGAAGCACCGCCTGAAAAAGAGAAGAAGAAAGTAGGCGGTGCAAGAGTGAGAGGAAGCACCGCCTGAAAAAGAAAAAGAGAAAGTAGGCGGTGAGGGAGTGGCAAGGGACACCGCTTGAAAGAGAAAAAGAGAAAATAGGCGGTGCAGGAGTGAGAGGAAGCACCGCCTGAAAAAGAGAAGAAGAAAGTAGGCGGTGCAAGAGTGAGAGGAAGCACCGCCTGAAAAGGAAAAAGAGAAAATAGGCGGTGCAGGAGTGAGGTGTAGCACCGCCTGAAAAGGAAAAACTGAAAGTAGGCGGTGCAAGAGTGAGAGGAAGCACCACCTGAAAAGAAAAAAGAGAAAGTAGGCGGTGCAAGAGGGAGGTGTAGCACCGCCTGAAAGAGAAAAATTGAAAATAGGCGGCGCAAGGGGGAGAGGAAGCACCGCCTGAAAAGGAAAAAGAGAAAGTAGGCGGTGCAAGAGTGGCAGGGGCACCGCCTGAAAGAGAAAAAAGAGAAAATAGGCGGTGCAGGAGTGAGAGGAAGCACCGCCTGAAAAGGAAAAAGAGAAAATAGGCGGTGCAAGAGGGAGAGGAAGCACCGCCTGAAAAAGAAAAGAAGAAAGTAGGTGGTACAGGAGTGGCAAGGGACACCGCTTAAAAAAGAAAAAAGCAAACTGAGCGGTGAATTAGTGTGGTATAGAAAACTAGGGACCTGCTTTACGAGAAGTACATAGCAGGTGTATAATTAAAAAAATGAGTTGGTACAGGGAGAGAAAAACATGGAAATGATGTCAAATGCCATAGGAAAATTACTAGAAAGTATTTGGGCAAGTGATAGATACATATTGTTTGCGGTGGCAATTACATTAGGTATTTTAATTTTTACGATAATTATGGCAAAAAGAATAAAAAAAGACAAAGCAAAAATCATGGAGCGAAAGGATTCTATGCTGGCCAAGCGGCTGTATGATTGGGCCCGCCGTTCTTATACCTTATTTGTTACGTTTATTTCTATCTTTCCGTTACTCGGAATGTTTGGAACGGTATGCGGTTTGTTAGGGTTGGATTTATCGGCAGGGGACATGGAGAACATAAAAAATAATTTTTTTATGGCTTTGACATCTACCGCGTGGGGCATTATTTTTTCAGTTATTTTTAAAATTGTTCATGCGTTTTATGCGGATGATATAGAAGAACAGATTGAAATTGCGAAGAAACTTTCAGAAGAAACGAATTAAAAAGGCGGAAAATGCAAATGAAAAAACGAGAGATTTTTTTGGATTTTACTTCTCTTTTGGACGTTACATTGATTGTTATTTTCTTCTTCGTAATCTTCAGTCATTTGGAAAATGTGGAGAATACGCAACGGACGGATGCCAAAGTGGAAGAAATGAATGAGGCGATTTTGGCGGCAGAGGCCAGTGAGGAGAATGCGGAGGCTTTGGCGGCGCAGTTACAGGAAGAGATTGCGCTTGTGCAGGAATCCAATGAACGGCAGGCGTCTAATGTATCTGAAATCATTGCCTATGCCCGCAGTGGCAATGTTAAACTGGTGCTGGTATCGGAGGGGGATTCCTGGCTTCTTAGAGTGAACTGCCAGGATGAAACGATCCGGGAAATTGTGCAGGGAGACGATATTGCAACTGCTCTTATGGGCGCTTTGGAAGAAGTGGGATATGAAACGGAAGATACAATTTTTTGTGACTTTGTATTTGACGGCACTGCACCGGGAACCGCGGCGGCATATCGGAAGATAACGGGAGCAATTGAGGAGGTACAGGAAGAGTATTCGTTTTTGTATTTTTCAGAGACGGATTTATCAGTAGGAGGAGAGTAGATACAAATGAAGGCATTATTAGTTAAACTGTTGGCAGCAGTTCCTAAAACAGTGTTGATTGTAGTTGCGGTATTTATTGTTGCTTTTATGCTGGGCTATGGTATTGGCCTTGGCGTGGGCAATGGTATGGGCGATGGTACGGGCGACGGTAACACCGCGGTGGAAAGTAGTGCGGAAGTTGTAGAAGAACAGGAAGAGGAAGAAGTCGAAGCGGAAAATGAAGAAAAAACCACAGAGGTTGACGCCGAGACAATGCGGATTATTGAGGTGACGATTGTAGGAAGCGACTATTTTTATGAAAATGAGCGGATTATCTTTGATGACTTGATTGCGGTGATAGCGGAAGCAGAAGCAGAAGGTGAACTTGTGGTGAAAATCGTAGACGATAATGCGTCGCTCAATGCGTATGATGCGCTAATTAACAAGTTGGAAGATATGTATGTAGATTATACGGAGTAAAATATAGGAAGGAGAATTAGAGATGAAAAAGTTTGCAATTGTAATGATTTTGTTAATTATAGCGGTTGTTATTTTTGTCGGTTACGGAAGTTTCGGACAGGAAGGTTTTCCCGGGAATTTATCGGCATTTAGCCCTGCGCGCGAAAGCGATGCGCAGAGGACAAGCCCGGTGGCGGAAGTATCGCAGCCGGAGGCAACAGAGACAAAGCCGCAAGAAACAGAGCAGGTGGAAGAGGCAGAAGAAACGGCAGAAGAAACTGCGGAAGAAGGCAATGGTGGCGGTAATGCGCATGTTACCGAAACGCAGGAAGAGGAAGGAAATTATATTTCTATATTGGTCAGCGAAGACAATTACTATTATGAAAACGAAGTGGTGGAACTGGATGAGATTATTGCAGTGCTTAGCGTAGCCGATGAGGATGTGATTGTAAAAATCACAGATAACGAGGCGACGCACCGGGTTTACAGCGAACTGCTTGAAGAGCTGGAGGGACTGGGCATCACTTATGTGGAAGTGAATGAATAAAGAATAATATAGAGGATGTGAGGAAAGACAGATTGCGTATTGTAATCTGTCTTTTTGCATAGGCTATGTATTGTTTGCATTGCACAATTTATGGGTGCAAAAATCTTCTTGCCCCAAGTTTCCTGCTATGTTACAGTTAAGAAAAATTTACAAGGAGGAAAATTCCTCTGCTCCTGCAAAGGCAGAAACCTCTGCAAGCAGAGCTGCATTTTCCTTCGGAAAACAAGGAGGAAAATTCCTCTGCTCCTGCAAAGGCAGTCGCATTTTCCTTCGGAAAACAAGGAGGAATGGTATGAAGGTATTGCTTATTGGAGGTACGGGTACAATCAGTCGGGCGATTACACGCCGTTTGGTTGAGCAGGGACAGGAAGTTTTCCTGCTGAATCGAGGGACGAATAACGAAATTTGCCCGGACGGGGTTACGTTTATTTCGGGGGATATTAACAAGGAAGAGGAGATTGCCCGGAAACTGGAAGGCATGACGTTTGATGCGGTGTGCGAATTTATCGGATTTGTACCGGCACAGGTGGAGAGAGATTATCGGTTGTTTCAGGGGAAGACCAAGCAGTACATTTATATCAGTTCTGCGTCGGCATACCAAAAGCCGCTGGGGGACTACAAAATTACCGAAAGTACGCCGCTGGCAAATCCCCATTGGCAGTATTCCAGGGATAAGATTGCCTGCGAAGAATTTTTGCTGAAAATGTATCGGGAAAATGGCTTTCCCGTTACCATTGTGCGCCCGAGCCATACGTACTGTGAAACATCGGTGCCCCTTGGCGTTCACGGCGAAAAGGGAAGCTGGCAGGTGCTTAAGCGTATGATGGAAGGTAAGCCCGTCATTATTCACGGCGACGGAACGTCCCTTTGGACGCTGACCCACAACAGCGATTTTGCAAAGGCTTACGTGGGACTAATCGGCAACATCCATGCCATCGGTGAAAGTTATCACATTACATCGGATGAGACCGTGACTTGGAATCAGGTGTACCGGATCATTGCGGACTGTCTTGGCGTGGAACTGAAAGCCTGCTATGTGGCATCGGACTTCCTTATGTCGGACGGAAAATATGATTTTGAAGGGTCTTTGATTGGCGATAAATCCAATTCCGTGGTATTTGATAATTCCAAAGTGAAGCGTGCAGTGCCGGATTTTGTGGCAACCAAGCGGGTGGATCAGGGAATTCGCGAAACAGTGGAATATGTATTGGCCCATGAAGAATGTCAGGTACCGGATCCGGAATTTGACGCATGGTGCGACAAGGTCATTGCCATTATGGAGAAGGCAAAGGCGGAATTAAAAAACATTAGTATTTCATAAAAACGAAGGAGAAAGTTATAAAATGAAAAAAGTGTATACCGTAATGCTGGCGCTTGTTATGGCAGCCTCTTTGACTGCGTGTGGTGAAAAGGCGCAGGAAACTTCCGGAATGTCTTTGTATCATCATGGGCAGGAGGTGGTTTCACTGCTGGTGGAAGCTGCCCGCTCGGAAGAGTATGTTCAGGCACATACCTCTGACCCGGAGACAGCCGAAATCTTGCAAACCATTGGTGAGGGCGAATATGACACGCCCAAAGCAGTGTATTCTCTCATAATCAGTGAAGACGCACTGGATGAAATGATTGCGATGAGTGGTTTAGATGAAGCATCCAATGAATTACAGGAGAATATGAGAGGCAGAGTGCTCGGAAGCTTGGCGACGCAGGTGAATGCATTGGCAGGAGTAAATTATCTGGCAGCAACCAGCGTCTGCACTATAGGGAAGACCTTTGTGAGTGATGAAGCAGCGGAGAATCAGATTTATTTCTATACTTATGAAAACGGAAATCCGATAGCAGTTGCGTTTCTTTTCGGGGAGGATGGAGCAGTATCTGCCAGCGGTACTTTTGTGATATGTGAGGGATTTACTTTTGATTCAGCAGAAGAAGTGGAAGAGGTCTTTGGGAAAGTTGAAGTGGAAGTTACGGTCGTACAAGAATAGTTGAAGTATAGTGCAAAAGAAATATTTGATATGACGATGAAATAGGTCATGTCGGAAAAGGCGGAACCTCCGCAGTCTGTGCGAGGTGTTCCGCTTTTTGCGTTTTCTATCCTTCTCGAAAAATATTTAACGAAAAACATTAAAAAAGTATTGACAAGTGTAAAAATTGGTTGTATATTACATTTAACGATAATCGTTAAAAAAATATTGATAAAGTTAAAATGCGCAAAAAACAAACCGAAACAACAACTCTATATTAAAAAAAATGAAGAAAAGAAAGGACAGGTATTTAATTATGCAAAAAGAAAAAATGAAGGAGAACATACACAAAATCGGTAAAATCGGTTATGTTATTTCTGTAATCATGAAGGTGTTTCTCATCGTAGCACTGGTGAGTACGATTTTGGGAGCGGTAGCTGTATTTGGCATGGGAACCGCAGATTCGATATGGATGACAAAAAACACCGGTCAGGAAATTACCGTAGATTTGGCACAGTTAAATCAAAGCTGGATGGAAGAAGGTTTTCTTGAAATAGCTGAAGGTGTGGATATATCCGAAGCAGCGGATGCAACGGAAGGCTGGAGCGTTGTGATTGATGGACAGGAAGTGGATTCCCAAACGGTAACAGATTATACCCTGACAGACAATATTCTCACTGTGCTGACGGAAGATGAACCGACGGTTTACAGTTTAAGAGAGGTAAGAGTGGTAATAATTTTAGCAATGCTGGAAGTGATTATCACAATGGTTGGAGTATTCTTTGTTGAAAAATTATTTAAGGCATTCCGCACCTGCGAATCTCCTTTTGAAGAAACAATTATCAGCAACATGAAAAGCAGTACCATTTTTCTCCTGATTTGGAGTGTATTATCGACTACCATAAGCGGAGCCATTGAAAGTATCCTAATCGGACAGGGCGTGAGCATCGTTGTGGGAGTTGACCTTGGATATCTCCTCATTATCCTTGCGTTGATTGCATTGACTTATATTTTCAAATACGGTGCCGTGCTTCAGCAGGAATCCGATGAAACATTGTAAGGAGGGGGAATATGGGAAAAATAATTTTACGTTTGGACCGGATGATGGCGGACCGGAAAATGAGTTTGAACGAGTTGTCGGAAAAGGTGGGAGTATCCAATGTGAATCTCTCAAAAATGAAAACCGGCAAAATCAGCGCCATCCGTTTTTCCACCTTGGAAGCAATCTGTGAAGTGCTGGACTGCCAGCCGGGCGATATCTTGGAATATGATAAAACCGCGCAGAATGACAGGGGACCGGAAGGCGAGTAGAAGCGGCAAATAGCAGGTGGCAAGTAGCGAATAGCAGATGGGGCAAGAAGCCTTCCCCGAAAAAACACTGAAAAAATAAAATAAAATTGATGCGATAAATCCCGGCGGAAGAGAGTCTTCGGTCGGGATTTTCGTTGCAATTTAACAGAGGCATTACTATAATAAAAATTACAGGATGAAAGGATATGGCGTAGAATATAGGCAGTGACTCTGCCGGCAAAAGCAATTTTGAATGGAGAAAAAAATGGACAAAAAATTGAACAAAAAAATATGCAGAAAAATAAAGAAGAATGTACTTATGGTCCTTTTGACGGCGTTTCTTTCAATGGCGTGCATGGTGGCGTGCACCGGCGGAGCGGAAGGCACCGGAAGTGCCTCCGGAAATGGGGCGATGGCAGGAGGACAAGACGGCGCAACCGGTCAGGAAGGAGAATTGGCCGGTAGTGCAAGTGTAAGCGAAGGCGCGGCGGAAGATGTGTGGGTAATGGAGCCGGCACCGGCAGTTCGGGCTGAGGTGTCCGATGAAGAGCAACGTCAGCAGGAACTTGCCATCTTGGAGCAGGGCACCTTTTTGTATTCCGGGACGACGGACAACGGATACTATCCCAGCGATATTTCCTGGTTGAATAATGCGGCACCGGAGGACGGAATTGCCATTTTGTATGCCTGTGATGATGCGAGTCATGGCGGATGGGGAGTGCTGGGCCTTGGTGTGGATGCCGGAGGCGGACATTGCCAGGAGGATATTGCGGCAGCCAGCGATAATCCCGGAAAAGAGCGGTTGCTGATTTATACTGTGGCAGAGATAACCGAACTGGGTGGTGCGTCCGGTGCGTCGGAGATTCAGGCTTTTTCGCTGGGCGCATGGAACGGCGGACGGATTGCAGGACTTTATTATTTGCCGGCAGAAACCCTGTCACAGCTCGTGGCATATGAGGAGAGTGTGGCGGAGACCGAGCAGATTATTCGGGCGTACAGCGGCGAACTTTCCAATGAAAACGCAACGGAGAATGCACAGATTTTGTATGACTATTTGCAGGAAGTATACGGGGAAGCCTGCCTGACCGGGCAGATGGAATCTACGTGGATGGGCTCTCCCGATTATGAGATGGATTATATCGAGGACAATACCGGAAGGCTTCCGGCGATTCGCGGCTTGGATTTTATGCATAATGATTTTCAGGGTGTTGTAAACCGCAGTATTGAGTGGTGGAACAATGGCGGTATTGTAACGATTTGCTGGCATACGGGAGCGGATTTTGCCAGCGGATATGATGAAAGTAAGGCGGACAATATCAACTGGGAGGAAGCGTTTGTGCCCGGTTCGGAGACGTACAATGCGCTTTTGGCCGGGATGGACAGAGCAGTTCCGTATTTACAACAATTGGAAGATGCCGGTGTACCGGTTCTGTGGAGGCCCTTCCATGAATTGGACGGCGGTTGGTTTTGGTGGAGCAAAGGCGGAAGTGACAACTTTGTGCAACTTTGGCAGCTGATGTACAGCCGATATACGGATTATTGGGGACTCGACAATTTGATCTGGGTTTATGGCTATTCGTCCAACGGAGGAGAAATGGCAGAATGGTACCCCGGGGACAGCTACGTGGACCTTCTTGGAGCGGACAGTTACAACGACGGGCCCAATGAGCAGTTGTTTGAAGAATGTGAGACGATAGCGCCGGAGGGGATGCCGATTGTATTCCATGAATGCGGTGTGATTCCCACAGAAGAAGAACTGACCGGTGCCGGTGCAGAATGGTTGTTCTTTATGACCTGGCATACTACCTGGCTTACCAATACCTGGGACGGAAATACCATTGAACGGCTGAATGAAATCTATAATTCTGATTATTTTATTACTTTGGATGAGTTGCCGGAATTTGTTAGCGAGTGATTGAAATGATAAATTGCTCGGAAAGGGCTATGTGCCAACTTTTGGGGAAAGAAGGAGAAACGGTTATGGCTTCGTATCAATATATTGCATTAAGAGAAAAGCCTGAAATGGAAAGACTTGCGGCAGAATGGTTTCACGATAAGTGGGGAGTTCCCGAAGAAGCCTATCTGGAGTGTATGGATGCATACTTAAGAAATGTAACGGAATACGGATGGTATCTGTGTTTAGACGGCAATCGGATTATCGGTGGATTGGGAGTTATAGAAAATGATTTTCATAACAGGAAAGATCTTACACCGAATGTCTGTGCCGTATACACAGAGGAAGAATACCGCCATCGGGGAATCGCCGGGCGTTTGTTGAACATGGTTGTCGAGGATTTAAAAGCAAAAGAGATTTCACCTATTTACTTGGTTACTGACCATGTTGGGTTTTACGAAAAATACGGTTGGGAGTTTTTGTGTATGGTTCAAGGGGACGGTGAGCCTGCTCTGACAAGGATGTATATTCACAAATAAAAACAAGAATTTTGAGGAGAGATTGTTATGCTGATTTTAATCGAGGGAATTGTAGTATGTTTTATACTCTTATTAGTATGTGTTCTGGTGTTAAAGGATGGGCCGGAAAAGTGTGCGGTCTTTCATGAGGAGGACGTAAAGAAGCGGGTCGTGGAACTTGGATATATTACAGAGAAAGAATTGAAGAAGCGATTTGTACTTTCCGGAATCGGATTATTTGTTCCTATGGTAGTTCTTGTGCCGCTAATGGTGTATTTTATCAATGGTGCATCTGATTTTTGGAGTGCATTTTGGCAGATGACAGCAATCTTTATGATTGGAAATTTGTTTGACCGCCTATTCATAGATGAATTTTGGGTGGGTCATACAAAGGCTTGGTTTATTCCGGGCACAGAGGATTTGATGCCGTATATTCCGGTAAAGGTAAAAGTTAAAAAATGGATTGGAAATCTCATTATGTTTCCGCTGCTTTCCGCTTTGATTGCAGGGATGATGACTTTTTTTACTAAGTAGGATAACGTAAACTTGCATTAGGTGAATTTACCTATTGACTGGGTGAAATTCATACGGAATTGGTAAATAAGATGCGACATAAAATGACTTTACCAATCGGAACGATTTATTGTGATGATAATAGGTAAAAATCCCCTTGCTATAGAGTGAGTTTACCTGCTGATAGAACATAAATTGATTATAAGAGGTAAATTTCTTGATTCTTTTTCAAAAAATACCTACTGACTAGAGAATCTAAAGCGGTAGTAGGTAAAAACAAAATGAAATGACAATTTTAAATTTGGCAGAGCGATTGGAAGCGATAGAAACTTTGAATTCTCACTTGAGATATTTTAAGGGATTTAATAACTGTTATATCTTCTTATAAAATTGTGGGGAACCCTGAAAATGCTAAAGTTTTTGTGGGTGCCCTTTCCGTCACATCTTGTATTGTGTTATATCGTTTTACCCTTGGTTACGACCTCTAATAAGGGAAAAAACAAGGG
>SVFE01000010.1 GCA_015057055.1 Lachnospiraceae bacterium
AGAATAAGCCGGGAAGAGGCGCCCTGCGAAATGGAGTAGGGAGAAAATAAGGCTCCATGGTCAAGCGGTTAAGACATCGCCCTTTCACGGCGGTAACACGGGTTCGATTCCCGTTGGAGTCACTAAATTGATACGTAAGTGTCAATTTTTTCATTCAAACGGTTGCATAAATCGAAAGAACATCATATACTATAGGTGTATGGCGCGATAGCCAAGCGGTAAGGCGTGGGTCTGCAACACCCTGATCACCGGTTCAAATCCGGTTCGCGCCTCTAGAAATCAAAACCTGTCTTCTTAGAAGGTTTTGATTTTTTTTATGCAAAATTTTTATGCATCAAATCCCATAACAAAGTTTCTTTCTGCGTATACGATGAGGGCTATCAAAACGAAGGCGAATGGTCGCTAAATATCAGCAGTGTGATTGTGTTCGGCAAAATTGTCAACGAATCTTAAACCATCCTTTCATCGTATTTCATGAATCTTAAATTTCATGAGTTCAAAAAGAATGATATGGAATAGAGAATAGTTGTGCTATAATTAGAAGTAGAATTTGAAATGCAGAAAGAACGAATGAGGTGCGAATATGAAATGGACACAATACAGAATTAAGACGATAAGTGACGCGGAAGATATTATTATTTCCACGTTGTATGATATTGGGCTGGAGGGTGCACAGATAGAGGATAAGGTTCCGTTAACCGCAATGGAAAAGGAGCAGATGTTTGTAGACATTATGCCGGATGGCCCTGCAGATGACGGAATTGCCTATCTTAGCTTTTTTGTGGAAGAGGAAGATGCTTCACCGGAAGAACATGAAAAAAATGTAAAAGAGATGCTGGAAAAAATCAGAGCGGAATTGGAAGATTTGCGTATGTTTATGGATATCGGTGAGGGAAGCGTAACGGTATCCGAAACGGAGGACAAGGATTGGATTAACAACTGGAAGGAATTTTTTCACCAGTTTTACATTGATGACATTTTGGTAATTCCTTCCTGGGAAGAGATGAAGGAAGAAGACAAAGGGAAAATGGTGCTTCACATTGACCCCGGCACGGCCTTTGGAACCGGCATGCACGAGACGACCCAGCTTTGCATCCGCCAATTGAAAAAGTTTGTTACACCGGAAACGAAGCTTTTGGACGTGGGAACCGGTAGTGGTATTCTTGCCATTTTGTCTTTGATGTTTGGTTGCGAATCAGCCATCGGTACGGATTTGGACCCTTGTGCAATTGATGCGGTGGCAGACAATATGCGGAATAACAAAATCGATGAAGACAAGTTCCGCTTGATTATCGGTAATATTATTACGGATAAATCGGTGCAGGATGAAGTCGGATATGAAAAATACGACGTTGTAGTAGCAAACATTTTGGCGGACGTTTTGGTGCCGTTAACACCGGTTATTGTCAATCAATTGAAACCCGGCGGAATTTACATTACCTCCGGAATCATCGATGATAAGGAAGAAACGGTGGTAGAAGCAGTAAAAGCAGCCGGCTTGGAGCTGGTAGAAGTAACCTATCAGGGAGAGTGGGTCAGCGTTACGGCAAAGAAGCCCTGCTAAAAGGAATGGAAAAGGAGAAACGAAGATGCAGCATTTTTTCGTGGAACCGGGACAGATTTTTGAAAAAGAAAAGAAAATTCTGATTACGGGAAACGATGTAAATCACATAAAAAATGTGCTTCGGATGAAAATCGGGGAAGAGTTGTCTGTCAGTGACGGACAAAGCGGACGGGAATATCGCTGCGGCGTTGCAGAACTGGGAGAAGATGAAATCGTATGTGAACTGCGTTTCATCAAGGAAGACAATGTGGAATTACCTGCAAAAATATATTTATTTCAGGGACTGCCTAAAGCGGATAAGATGGAACTCATCATTCAAAAAGCAGTGGAGCTGGGGGTATACGAAATTATTCCGGTTGCTACAAAACGTGCGGTTGTAAAATTGGACGAGAAAAAAGCAAAGAGTAAAATCGCACGCTGGCAGGGGATTAGTGAGGCGGCTGCAAAGCAGAGTAAGCGCGGAATTGTGCCAAATGTCCGCCCTGTGATGACGATGAAGGAAGCGATTTTATATGCAAAGGACATGGATTCTAAGGCCATTCCCTACGAACTGGCAGAAGGCATGCAGGCGACAAAAGATTGGATTGCGTCTTTGGCCGGATGTGAGAACATTGCCGTTTTTATCGGCCCGGAGGGCGGTTTTGCAGAAGAGGAAATTGAAATGGCAGTGGAGTCGGGAATTTGTCCGGTTTCTCTTGGGAAAAGGATTTTGCGGACCGAGACGGCAGGGCTTACGACGTTGTCAATTCTGATGTACCACCTGGAAACTGAGGGCATATAATAAAAAAGAGAACCAATGAAAGTATCCGAAATGAGGAGTAATATGGAGATTTATTTGGATAATTCCGCAACGACAAAGTGTTTTGAAAGTGTTGTGGATGTAATGAGCAAAATTTATTTGGAGGATTACGGCAATCCTTCCAGTATGCACAGCAAAGGTGTGGACGCGGAAAAGTATGTGCGCTATGCCAAAGAAACCATAGCGAAAAATCTTAAGGTAAATACAAAAGAAATATATTTTACTTCCGGCGGAACGGAAAGTGATAATACGGCGATTATTGGTGCGGCATTGGCGAACCGCAGAGCCGGCAGACACATTGTTACGACCAAAATAGAGCACCCGGCCGTGCTGCAGTCCATGAAGTATTTGGAAGCACAGGGATTTCGGGTGACGTATCTGCCGGTGAATAAAAAAGGCGTGGTTTCATTGGAGGATTTATACAAAGTCATCGGACCGGATACCATTCTTGTTTCCGTGATGCACACCAACAATGAAATCGGCGCACTGCAACCGATTGCAGAGATTGGGGGACTGATTAAAAAGAAAAAGCCCTCGGTGTTGTTTCATGTGGATGCGGTGCAGGGATACGGTAAATACCACATCTATCCGAAACGGATGGGAATTGATTTATTGTCCGTGAGCGGTCACAAGATTCACGGCCCTAAAGGAATCGGATTTCTGTATGTAAATGAAAAAGTGAAATTGCAGCCCATGGTGCTTGGCGGAGGTCAGCAGGGCGGCATGCGGTCCGGAACGGAGAATGTACCGGGAATTGCCGGACTTGCAAAAGCGGTGGAAGAAGTTTATGCAAATCTGGAAG
The DNA here is from genome assembly GCA_015057055.1 of Lachnospiraceae bacterium. Lineage (GTDB taxonomy): Bacteria > Bacillota > Clostridia > Lachnospirales > Lachnospiraceae > NK4A136. The sequence continues at coordinate 3,166 of SVFE01000010.1, forward strand.
CGGATACTGCAAAGATGTGCGAATTGAAGGATTATTTTATTGACGAATTGTCAAAAATGGAAGGCATCCGGATTAACAGTTCTAAAGGAGCGGAGGGGGCACCTCATATTGTAAGTGCATCCGTAAAAGGCGTACGGGCGGAAGTTTTGCTCCATGCGCTGGAAGATAAAGGAATCTGTGTTTCTGCCGGAAGTGCATGTGCCTCCAATAAAAACGTGACCTCAGCCACGTTACAGGCAATCGGTCTGGAGAAGGAATATACGGACGCAACGATTCGTTTTAGTTTTTCCGTGTTCACTACTAAAGAGGAACTGGATTATACATTGCAAGCGTTGGAAGAACTGCTTCCCATGCTTCGGAGATATACAAGGAGATAACCAATGTTACCGTTTCAAACCCATGTGAAAATCTTTATTATTGAATTTGTCTGTACGGTTTTGTTGCAGATTGTTTATGCCATAACCGTATATGGCATAGAGGCGGCGGGGCTTGTTTCGCTGGGCTTGTTACCTGTTTTTTTAATATCCTGGATTGCATTACGAATCGACAATGAAGAAGTTGTTATCCGCTGCCTGTACATATCCGCGATTTCAACCCTGTATTATATGAGCTATGCACTTCACACCCAGGGTACTTTGGCGTTTATGTTTTTGGCCTTTGGTGTAACCATTGCGTTGTTTATCCGACCCAGATTTTTAAAAGAATACATTGCGGTAACAAGCATTATTCTGATTTTGATGGGCATTTTTTATCAGGAAGAAATTTCCGGTAATACGGATATGCGTCTATACCTCAGTTATTTGATGGTATACGCGTTTGCCAATGTGGCGTTATTGTTTATTATCATCGGCGTGGAACGCTACCAGAGGGAAATGGAAGAAAAGAACGAGGTGGCACGGGAAGCCCTGGAAGCGAAATCAAATTTCCTGGCCAACATGTCACACGAAATCCGTACCCCCATGAACGCAATTTACGGTATGGCAGAACTTTTAGAAGAGCGCGATATCGGCAGAGAAGAGAAGGAGTACATTGCAACAATCAAGCGCTCCTCCGAAAACCTTCTTTCCATCATCAATGAAATTTTGGACTTTTCAAAAGTAGATTCCGGAAAGATGGAATATATTGCCGAGCCCTATGTGCTTACCAATATAGTGCAGGATGTAACTACCATCATCGGATTTCGAATCAAGGACAAGCATATCAAGCTGATAACGGAAATTGATGAGAGGATTCCCAGAGAACTAATCGGTGACGAAGTGCGAATCCGTCAGATTTTAATTAATCTTATGAATAATGCCGTGAAGTTTACCAATCAAGGTACCATTACGTTGAAAATGGGCTGGAAGCCCACCAATGATAAGGAAGGGGAACTTCAATTTGCAGTCGTGGATACCGGTATCGGTATTTCGGAAGAAAATGTCGGAAAACTGTTTACTGCATTTGGACAGCTGGATACCAAGAAAAACCGAAATGTGGAAGGAACCGGTTTGGGACTTGCTATCTGTAAGCGTCTGGTTGACGGGATGCACGGCGAAATCGGCGTACGTTCGAAACTTAAGGAGGGAAGCACGTTTTGTGTATCACTGCCGCAAAAGGTATATGACCCCCGTCCTTGTGAATACAAGGCAAATGAAAATATCCTGCCCAGCAACAAGGACCATCAGGTGAATTTTATTGCTCCGAAGGCAAAGGTATTGATTGTGGATGACAACAAAGTCAACTTACAGGTAGCCAAGGAATTGATGAAACTGTTTGGGTTTGACGCAACCACCGTGGAGAGCGGAAAGGAAGCCATTGACAGGGTGGAGAAACATTTGGTGACCTATGATGTGATTTTTATGGACCATATGATGCCTTTTATGGACGGTGTGGAAGCCACCAGATTTATCCGGCAATTGCCCGGGGAATATGCGCAGAAGGTTCCGATTGTTGCCCTGACGGCCAATGCAATTAAAGGTGTGGAACAGCAGTTTATTGATGCCGGTATGAACGATTATTTATCCAAGCCCATCCGGCTGGAACAGCTTGCCACTATTCTTCGTCGCTATATTCCGAAGAAAAAACAGTTTCCTGCCGATATCAGTAAGGAAGAACTGGAGCAACTTTTGGCAGAAGAGGATTTCAGCAATTTGAAAGGGGAGGAAATCCTTGAGCATCTGGAAGGCATGGACGTGGAGACCGGAATTAAAAATTGCGGCGGAAGCCGGGATGTGTATTTCGATCTTTTACAGACCTATGCATCCTCCAATCTGGCGAATGTTTTGCAGGACTACTTTGAAAAAGAAGACATGGAAAACTATGCGGTGACAGCACATTCCATCAAGGGTGCCAGCCAAAATATCGGAGCCCATGATGTGGCAGAAAAAGCATACAGCTTGGAGCGTGCCGGAAAACGAGGCGACCTGAATTTCATTTGGGATAATCACGATGAATTAATGGAAGAATATACGGCTATTTTGAAGCGGCTGAAAAAGATTTTTTTTGGCACCAGGTAGAGAAATATGGTATAATATGTCGTTAGGGAATTCAAAAGAGGGAGAATAAAATATGTTTCGGATTGCAATTTGTGATGATGAAGCCACATCATTAAAATTAAATGTAGCACTTACGGAAAAAATATTAAAAGAAGAGCAGATTGAATTTGAAATTGTCACTTTTGATAATATGCGGAAGATGCTGGAGACATTGACGAAGCCGGCTCAGCCGTTTGATATTTTGCTTTCGGACATTTTGACAACGGATATGAACGGAATCGAGGCTGCAGAGAAAATCCGTGAACTGGGTGAAAAATTGGATATTATTTTCATTTCTACCACGGCGGCTTATGCGCTGGACGGTTATCGCGTACAAGCACTGCGTTATTTGCAAAAGCCGGTGGATATTGAAAAGTTAAGAGAAGCGTTGCTTTTGTCTTACAAGAAAAATGCCAGCCGAGAAAAGATTTCCGTTACAGCGGACGGGAAAGTGCACAATGTGAATTTCCGGGATATCATATATGTGGAGAGTGATGCCCGGGATGTACATATCGTGCTGGAGGATAAAATACTGATTACCCATATGAAGATTTCCGATATGGAAAAATTGTTGCCGAAAGAACATTTCTTCCGTTGCCATCGTACCTATATTGTAAATCTTGCAGCAGTGGAACATATGGAGCGGTACCAGGCGACGATGAAGAACGGGGATTTGGTTTCCATCAGCCAGCAGATGTATACGGAAATGAAAACGAAATTTTATAAATATCAGGGATAATAGTTTGGAGGAACGCTATGTTTCAGGCATTTTTGATTAAATATGCAGAAATAGCAGTAAAAGGAAAAAACAGATATTTGTTTGAAGATGCATTGGTGCATCAGATTGTCAGAGCCCTTCGGGAAGTGGACGGTGAATTCAAAGTTTATAAAACCCAGGGAAGAATCCATGTGGATGCCCTTTCGGAATTCGATTACGATGAGACCATTGCCGTACTTACGAGAGTGTTCGGTATTACGGCCATTTGTCCGGTGGTGGTATTGGAAGATGAAGGCTTTGAAAAACTCTGTGAAGAAGTTGTTTCTTATGTGGATAAAGTATATGCGGATAAGGACATTTCCTTTAAAGTGAATTCCAGAAGAGCGCGGAAGAATTATCCGTTGGAATCCATGGAAATCAATGCAAAAGTCGGAGAGGCCGTATTGAATGCATATGCGTCCATGCATGTAGATGTGCATCAGCCGGAAGTGATGATTAATATTGAAATCCGGGAACGGATTTATTTGTATTCCATTTCGGTGAAGGGTGCCGGCGGAATGCCCATCGGAACCGGCGGAAAAGCAACGCTTTTGCTGTCCGGCGGAATAGACTCTCCGGTGGCAGGTTATATGATTGCCAAGCGCGGGGTAAAACTGGAAGCGGTTTATTTTCATGCACCGCCCTACACCAGTGAGCGAGCAAAACAAAAGGTTGTGGATTTGGCCCAAATCGTATCCCGGTATTCCGGTGAGATGAAGCTTCATGTAGTGAATTTTACGGATATTCAGAAATACATTTACGACAGCTGTCCCCATGATGAGCTGACAATTATTATGCGTCGTTATATGATGCGGATTGCAGAGCATATTGCGTTGGAAAACCACAGTCTCGGTCTGATTACCGGCGAATCCATCGGGCAGGTTGCATCCCAGACGATGCAAAGTCTTTTGGTAACCAATGACGCTTGCGAGCAGTTGCCGGTTTACCGTCCTTTGATTGGGTTTGACAAACAGGAGATCGTGGAGATTTCGGAAAAAATCGATGCGTATGAAACCTCGATACTTCCTTTCGAAGATTGTTGTACCATTTGGGTGGCACAGCATCCGGTAACGAAACCGAATTTGGGAATCATTAAAAAGCACGAAAAGAATCTTGAAGAGCAGATTGATGAGTTGTTTAAGGTTGCCGTAGAGACCAGAGAAATTATCGAAATCGGTTGACAAAAGAAAAAGCAGGGAAAGTTCCCTGCTTTGGTTATTCTAAGAATGATTTAGATTACTCGATGATGTAAGCGCTGAGTGCTTCCATAACCACATCTGCTTCCGCAGCTTCCTCTACATGGATGTTGAGCTGGATGGGTTTGGAAAGATCCAAACTGAAAATACCCATAATGGATTTTGCATCAATTACGTAACGCCCGGAAATTAAATCAAAATCAAAATCATATTTTGTAATTTCGTTTACAAATGATTTAACCTTATCGATGGAATTTAATGAAATCTGAACAGTTTTCATTCTGCATACCTCCCTTTTATCTTCTGCATTTATATTAGTGCAAGAATGGAAATAAGTCAATCAGAATTCTTTCGAAAAAGAAAAAACAGGAAGGACTATCCCCATGAAGAAAGCAGCATTTCATAATTTGGGATGTAAAGTAAATACCTATGAGTTGGATGTCATGGAGCAGATTTTGAAAAATCGCGGATATGAAATCGTTCCATTTGAAGAAGCGGCAGATGTTTATGTTATTAACACTTGCAGCGTAACCAATATTGCCGACCGGAAAAGCAGACAGATGATTCACCGGGCAAAAAAGAACAATCCGGAAGCGGTTGTGGTTGCTGTGGGTTGCTATGTTCAGACTGCAGGAGAAGATGCGCTTGCCGACGAATGCGCAGACCTTTGCATCGGCAATAACAAAAAGGGAGAAATCGGCGAATTGCTGGAAAAATTTTTGGCAGATCGGGAAAATGAAAACTATGCGGTGCCGGATATTTCTGCGGAAAAGGAATACGAAGAACTGTTTCTGACGGAGACGGCGGATCATGTAAGAGCATATATCAAAATTCAGGACGGCTGCAATCAGTTCTGCTCCTATTGCATTATTCCCCATGCCAGAGGGCGGGTACGCAGCCGTAGGGCAGAAAATATAATAAAAGAGATACGGGAACTGGCTGAGAAAGGCTACCGGGAATTTGTGCTGACGGGGATTCATATCAGTTCCTACGGGACAGATTTTGTATACCGGGAGACCAAAGCCAATTTGTTCCACGAAGAAAGTCTTCTTTGCCTGATTGAAAAAATTGCAGAAATTCCCGGCGTTGACAGAATCCGGCTGGGGTCTTTGGAACCGCGAATTATTTCAGAGGAATTTGCGGAGCGGCTGTCAAAAATAAGAAAATTGTGTCCACATTTCCATTTGTCCTTGCAAAGCGGTTGTGATGAGACATTAAAACGGATGAATCGAAAATATACAACGGAGGAGTTTTTGGAGAAGGTGGAATTGCTCCGGAAATCCTTTGTGCATCCGGCAATTACGACGGATGTGATTTGCGGGTTCCCCGGGGAGGACGAAGCAGAGTTTGAGCAAACAAAAGCATTTTTGGAAAAGGTCCGTTTTTTTGAGATGCATATATTTAAATATTCCAAGCGGAAAAATACGCCGGCTGCAGTGATGCCCGGGCAGCTTACGGAGGCAGAAAAAGGAATCCGAAGTGACGAACTCTTAGAGATGGAAATGCGTCATTCCAATGAGTTTCGCAGTTTTTATTTAGGGAAGGATGTACCTGTTCTCATGGAGGAGAAAAAGCGGATTAACGGAGAAGAATATTTTGTGGGACATACACCGGAATATGTGAAGGTTGCAGTACGCGGCGAAGAAGATTGGCAGAACCGGATTGTAAATGTCCGCTGTGAAAAACTGCTGGGAAAAGATTATGTGCTGGGAACGAAGGTGTAGTGGCCGGGAAAGAGAAAGGAAATCGGATGGAATGATATGCGGATAATCTTAAGAAAATCTTAGGAATTATCTGCATATTATTTTTCGGATTAAAAGGTAGAATGAATTTGTCAGGAGGAAGCGAGATGGAAGTGAATCATATTTTGATTGTGGAGGATGATAAGGAAATTCGTGACGGAATCGAAATCTATCTGCGTAGTCAGGGATATGAGGTTTCCAAAGCGGCCAACGGAAAAGAAGGTCTGGATGTGATTGCTTCAAAGGAAATTCATCTGGCTATTGTGGATGTCATGATGCCGGTGATGGACGGTATTCAGATGGTGATGGAGCTACGGAAAACCCATGTGTTTCCGGTGATTATGTTGTCAGCCAAATCCGAAGAAGTGGACAAGATTTTGGGGCTGAATATGGGAGCAGATGATTATGTAACGAAACCATTTACCCCTTTGGAACTGCTTGCCAGAGTGAATTCCCAGCTGCGACGCTACCGGCAGTTTATGGAAGTAAAAAAACAGGACGAACCGGAGGGTTCGGTATGCCGGGTGGGTGGTTTGGAACTGAGCGAGGAAAAGGTGGAACTGAAGGTGGACGGACAAGTGGTAAAACTCACACCTTCGGAATTTAAAATTCTGATGCTGCTGATGAAACATCCGGGAAGAGTTTTTTCTGCTGACGAGATTTATGAACGGGTCTGGAATGAGAAAGCGGTTAATACGGATACCATCATGGTACATATCCGCAAAATCCGTGAGAAAATCGAAGTTGACCCGAAAAAACCAAAATATTTAAAGGTGGTGTGGGGAGTTGGATACAAAATTGAACCTTGAAAACGAAGAAAAAAATGGTAAACCCCGGAAGTGGCTCGGTTTGTGTATTGTGGCTTTATTGGCGGTTTTATGCGGCATCGGGATAACGGACTGTTATTCGGAATTTCGGGAGAATGCCGGCATTGCGCCGGACGGAAGTTTTGCGGCGGAAGAGAAAACTGTGGAGGAAACGGGGCTTCTTGATGAGCGGGGCTTGTTCGTTGTGGACACGGACTACCTGAATTACCTGTCGTCGGCGGTGTATTATCTGGACTTTTGGACGACGCCGGACACTCCGGAGGAGGAATATTTTTTGCCGGGAGAAACAATAACGGAAGAAAACATGCAGTTGTTTTCGGAGTACCGCCAGGCGCTGATGGACGCAATGTATGAACGGATTGAGCGAATGGGAATGGATGGGATGTGTTATTATACAAACGGCAACGAAATGGTATATTCAAACGGCCCTTGGCTGGAAGTAGTTGCCGGAGAGTCGATTATTACTTCTGAAACAGAACGGGAAGAAGCGAAACAGCTCTATGAGGCAGGAATCGTAATTTCCTATGATATGGCCGGCACGCCCCGGGTAGTGGAATCTTGGAATATGGACTTTCATGAGCAGGCACTGCTTAACGCATTGGAAGGGAAGGCCTTCCGGGAATTATTGCTGATAAATGATGTATTGTATGATGATACTTCTGAGATGGCAGGGGATGCGGATGAAATTATTGCGGATGTCACTGTGCCGGTGATAAAGAATAAAGTGTTTGTATTTGCCATCGGAAACCCCGAAGTCATATGGCAAAGCGGCAATGATTATTACGAAAAATTACCGGATATTTTATCTTCCGGCTATCTGATCGGCGTTATCGTAATCGCAGCCGTCATGGTGCTGGCGGCCCTCATTTTGCAAAATGTGAAAGCTTTGGGACTTAGAGACAGTCTTTTGTTTAAACTGCCCTTGGAAATCTGTATTGTAATCGGGGGATTTTTGCTGATTTTCTGGTTTGATTATCTGCTGTCGGATATGGCCATCGATACCATGACGGATATCATGCCGGAGGCCCTTAAGGTTTTGGGAGTGGGCGCCGGAAGTCTGGGGACTGCGACGAATGCATTGCTTGTGCTTCTATGGACCGTATTTGCATTATCCGTATACTGGGCAGTGGCAAGCGCACTGCCTTATATTACCCATCCGATTCGGACGTTTTTGCAAAGAAGTATTGTTGTGACAATGCTTCGGTGGCTTGGAAGCGTTTGTAAGAAGAAGGCAGTCTCAATAAAGGGATGGATAAAAAAGCAGACCAAAGAAATCAGCCTTGGGAAAAAACTGGAATGGGCGTTAGCTCTGGCGGCTCTGGCGAATACCATCATTTTTCTGGGTCTGTATTATAGCGGTTCCTGGTGGTGCGGCAATTTTGTGAGGAACAGTTTCATGACGGGTGTCCTGATTCCGCTGGCAATGATGATGTACAATCTGGGGATTTATCTGATAGCTCGGGTAATGACCGATAAGGTTTTGAAGGATTACCACCGGCTTTACGAAAAGACCAAGCGGGTGGCAGGAGGAAATTTTGAAAAGGCAGAAACAGAAAGCCTAGGCGTTTATGAAGAACTGGGGAAGCAGCTGGATACCATTGAAGAAGGATTTAAAAATGCGGTGGCTGAGGAAGTAAAAAGCAAAAACATGAAAACCGAGCTGATTACCAATGTGTCCCATGACTTAAAGACACCCCTAACTGCAATCATCACCTACATCGAATTGTTAAAAAAGGAAGAAAATACCGATGAGGAAAAGAGAGAGTATCTGTCGGTTTTGGAGCAAAAGTCCCATCGGTTAAAGGTGCTGATTGAAGATTTGTTTGAAGTAAGTAAGGCGGAGTCCGATAATATCGTTTTGAATTATGCCAACGTGGATTTAGTAAGTCTGCTAAAGGAAGTGGCGCTGGAAAATGAAATGAAAATCAGCGAGAGTACGTTGGATGTACGTTGGGATTTTGAAACGGAGAAATGCGTTCTTTTGCTGGATTCGGCAAGGACCTACCGGATTATGGACAATTTGCTGCAAAATGCACTGAAATATGCCATGCCGGGAACCCGGGTATACATCGCGCTTAAGGAAGAAAACGGTGGCGTTGGTGTTAGCTTTAAAAACATTTCGGCTACAGAAATGAATTTCACGCCGGAGGAGATTACGGAGCGATTTGTAAGAGGGGATTTATCCAGAAACAGCGAAGGAAGCGGTCTGGGGCTTGCCATAGCCCAGAGTTTCACCCAGTTGCAGGGCGGAAAATTCCGTGTGGAAACCGACGGGGACTTGTTTAAAGTGCATCTGTGGTGGCCAAAGGACGGAATACCGCAGGAAGAAACATAATGAGAAAGAAATTGCTTATAATAAGTTAAATGTAAGAAGGTTCAATGCAGATATGCGTTGGACCTTTTGCGTGATGGTTGAAAAAAAGAAATGTTTGAAGTATGCTACAATAGGGGAGTATGAGAGGAATCATTTCTGAACAATAAAAACGGAGAAAGGAACCGGCAGAATGGACATTCGTAAGATATTGGCAGAATATGACGCGATGTTTGGTGCAAAGTCGCTTTCGCAGATTGAAGCCTATTTGTATCAGAAGATTTGTGAGGCGGCAAAGTTGCAGGACGACGGCGCCTTACTTACCTTGCTGAATGAAATGATTGGATTTTGTCGGGATACTTCCCAGAAGGAAAAAGCGGTGGCATATTGCGGGCAGTTAAAAAAACTTCTGGACGGTTTTTCCATGCAAGGAACGGAAAGTTATGCCACGTCGATGCAAAACATTGCCAATGCATACCGCGCCTTCGGAATGCATAAGGAGGCTTTGGAGGCCTTCGAACAGATTGAAAAAACTTATGAAATTTGTCTTCCCCGGGAGGATTATCTTTGGGCGGCGTTATATAATAATTGGGGACTTTTGTATCAGGAAACGGGAGATTTTGAAAAATCCGTAGCGGTTTTGGAGCGTGCCCTGGATAACGTGAGCCGGCGGACGGATGCGATTAAGATTGCAATTACAAAGACGAATCTGACCAATTCCCTTTTGGCACTGGGAGAGAAGGAACGCGCCGAAAAAGAAATCAAAGCGGCACTGGAAATTTTCCGGCGAGATAATGAGACGGATTTTCATTACGGTGCAGCGCTGGTTGCAATGGGAGACTGCCTGGCGGCCGGCGGAGCGTGGATGAAGGCTGCGGCGTATTACCGGAGCGGCATCGTGGAGATTTTACTGCACACAGGAAAAAGCGATGGGTATTACAGAGTAAATGAAAAGTATGAGGCTGCGATGCAAAAATCGAAAGAGGCGGACGGGAAACAAAAACAGGTTTCCCATCTGGAGCTTTGCAGGAAGTTTTATGAGACCTACGGAAAACCAATGATTTCACAGCATTTTCCGGAATATGAAAGCCGGATTGCCGTCGGAATGGCAGGAGAAGGCTCTGATTGCTTCGGCTTTGAGGACGAAATCTCAAAAGACCATGATTTCGGCATCGGCTTTTGTATGTGGATTACAAAAGAAGACTACCGGTTGTTTGGCGAAGATTTGCAGAGGGAGTACGAAACACTTTTGGCAGAGCAGGATGTCCGGCCGGGGCAAAACCGGTTTCTTAACGGACGCCGGGGCGTTTTGATAACGGAGGAATTTTTTGGTAATATCAGAGAAGAGTGGCAGATTGCGGAAAAAATTAACGGCGCGGTTTTTCGGGACGATGCAGGGATTGTAAGCCAAAAAAGAAGTTCCCTTTCCGGGTATTATCCGGCAAAGGTTAAATCCCAAAAACTGGCGTGCCTTTTACATGAATTTTCCCAGTACGGTCAGGTAAATTACGGAAGAATGATGGCCCGGGGAGACGAGGCTACGGCGGCAATATGCATCGGGAAAACCATCGAATGTGCATTTGATATAGCCTATCTTTTGGAAGAGAAGTATGCGCCTTATTACAAGTGGAAACGAAAGGGCCTGGAACAGGTCGGAGAAGGAAAATGGCGGGATGTGTTGTGGGTTTGTGAAGCATTGGCCATGGCTCCTTGCCGGCGCTCTGCATGGGAAGACTATGAATACCGTGCCGATACGTTAAACGCGGCGGATAAGAGGGTCCGGCTGGTGGAACTTTTGGCAGGACTTCTTTTGGAGGAAATAAAAAAGACATATCCGCTGGAAGGAGACGATGTGTTCTTGGAGCGGTATGTAAATTGTTTGGAGGAAGTAGAATGCAACGAAAGCAAGACGAATTGATAGAACGTGTTATTGCGGCGGAGTGGCAGCAGTTTGACCGGGTGAAAAACGAAGGTGGCAGAGCATCCTGCCAGGATGATTTTGAAACGTTTTATATTATGCGAAAGAGTCAGTATTTGCTCTGGGAAGAAGAAATGCTGGAGAGTTTTCTACAGGATTTGCAGGAGGCGGAGAAACGGGGCTGGAATCTTATTACGGAAAAATATGCCAGAATGATGAAAAGCACGGCACCGAAAGAATATGCTCTTTTGGAAAAAGATTTGCCGGTGCGGAGTAAAGAAAGGGAAGCGATCAGTGAAAATATCATACGGATTCAGGTGGCCTGGATGGAAGAATTTGCAAAAAAGTTTCCGAAGACCGCATCGAATGCCAGAAGTATTCATACCTATGAAGACGGGGAATACAATACGTCCTACGAAACCTATCTTCGAGGGGAACTTGGTACCTACAGCGAGGAAACATTTTTGCTGTACGGAAGATGGATTGCAAAAGCCGCTGCCGCCGGGCGCAACATTGCCTATGAAATTATGACGGAAACGGTAAAAATGTACGGCTACGAATCGGTGGAAGCAAAGGAAGAGAAGGAGATAACGACGGATGCGGTTTGTGATACAGAGAGTAAAACGTGCCGATGTAACGGTAGAAAATAAGCAAATCGGAAAAATCGGCCGGGGATTTCTGGTGCTCATCGGAGTTTCGGAATCGGATACGGAAGCGGTGGCTGATAAGATGGTGGCGAAGCTTACGGGGATGCGGATTTTTGCTGACGAGAACGGCAAGACCAATCTGGCCCTTGCAGATGTGGGAGGAGAATTGCTTTTGGTGTCCCAGTTTACCCTGTATGCGGATTGCAGAAAGGGAAACCGCCCCTCATTTACGGCAGCGGGTGCACCGGAAAGAGCCAATGCTCTGTATGAGTATATTATTGCCAAATGCAGGGAACGGGGCATTATGGTGGAAACGGGAAGCTTTGGTGCGGATATGCAGGTGGAACTGGTTAATGACGGTCCGTTTACCATTATTTTGGACAGTGAACAGTTATAAAGGAAGTCGGTTAAGGCAGACACAAAATCTTAATAAACGGAAGGAAATAGGGGAAAAATGGAAAAAAATTTAAAAACAGGAAACTATCTTTTGACGGCGGCGATGTGCTTTGTGATTGCTCATATCGCATGGGCGCTGATTCGCTTGGGGATTTTGGCATTCGAAGATGTAATCTATGTAAAAGTATTGGCTACGGAAGTTGTTAAAGAACTTATTTTTGCAGGAATCATCTTCGGTGGATGCATATTCATGAAAAAGAAAATCAAAGCGGAAGTACCCGGGAAAAACGGAACGCTTCTTGCGATAGTACTCCTGGTTGTATTTGAACTGCTTCGGGCGCTGTGTTCATCGCTTGCAAGCATAATTGAAATGCGGATGGTGACAAATTCGGACAGTGTACTGGTGGAGGAACTGTCTCACGAGGTCATGGGGTATCAGTACATAACGACTCAGGCTTTTTTCTTACATATCGGTATGATGTTGTTTTGGGGAGCCTACTTTATTTATGCAACAGCATGGCAGCAAGATGAAAATGCAGTACTCAAACGGGCACGAAACCTGCTGATTGCCGCAGCGGGGCTCATGGTAGTTTTCTTCGGGGCAGTGTGGTTTGTTATTATGTGCCCGGATTTTGTGCTGGCCTTGTACAGGAAGGAAGCCGCGTTGATACCGACAGAGTTTTTAATTGATTTCCTTGCACCGAGAGCCATTGCTTATACGGTGGCTACGCTGCTTTTAATCGCGGTAATGTTTCGCTTGGGAAAAACAAAGAAAAAGGTCGGCGCCGGTATGTCGGTTTTGTTTGCGGCGGTTGTTTTCTTTATCCGTTTTATTCTCGGAAATATCGTAAAAAATGATATCGAAGAAATTATGGAGGGAGCGACAGAATACGTACTGGATTCCGGGATTTCTTTTGGTGATATGATAGCAGTATTTTCTGTGGCGGACCGGGCGGTTGCGGTTTTGAACTATTTGTTTACGGCGGCATTGTATTTGTGTATTGCGGCATATGTTTCCTATGCGGTAGTGCAAAGTAAGGAAAACGCGGAAAAAGAATCTGTATCAGAATAATTGAATAAAGCGGAAAAAAATAGTATAATAAAGAGTGGTATATTTTACGGTAAGAACAAAAAACGAGAGGTATGAGGAACATGGCAGATTTAAATCACACACAATTTTTCAGGGTGGAAGCAGAACCGGAAGACAGTGTGAAAAAGATTTTGGAAGAAGTATATGATGCACTGACGGAAAAAGGGTATAATCCGGTTAACCAGATTGTGGGATATATTATGTCCGGCGATCCTACTTATATTACCAGCCACAAGAATGCCAGAAGTATTATTATGAAGGCAGAACGTGACGAATTGGTGGAAGAGATGCTTACGGCATATATCAAAAACAATCATTGGGATGAAAAGGAAGGTTAATTGCCATGCGCATTATGGGATTGGATTTTGGCACCAAGACGGTTGGCGTTGCGATTAGCGACCCTCTTTTGATTACGGCACAGGGAAAGGAGATTGTCCGCAGGGAAAAACCGGACAAACTCCGAAAAACACTGGCGCGGCTGGAAGAACTTATTGAAGAATACGATGTTCAGGAAATTGTTCTCGGTAATCCGAAAAATATGAACGATACCGAGGGAGAACGCGTGGAAAAAACGAAAGAATTTAAAGAAATGCTGGAACGCAGAAGCGGTGTTCCCATCGTTCTTTGGGATGAGAGACTGACGACGGTTGCGGCGGACCGCTATATGATGGAGGCGGGCATCCGCAGGGAAGACCGGAAGGAACAGGTAGATAAGATAGCTGCTGTATTTATTTTGCAGGGGTATCTTGATTATAGAAAAAATAGAAAGAATAACGAGGAGCAGACATGTTAGAAAAGATAGCATTTTCGCCGGAGGGTGAAGCACCGGTAGAATTTTATGTGTTAGAACAGACCACCATCGGCGGGGTTGATTATTTTCTGGTGACGGATGCCGAAGAAGGTGACGGAGATGCTTTGATTCTCAAGGACTTGTCAAAAAAAGAAGACACGGAAGCCGTATTTGAAATTGTTTCGGAGGACGCCGAACTGGAAGCGGTGGCAAAGGTTTTTGAAAGTTTACTTGATGATGTCAGTTTTACAACGTAGTATGCTCCGAAAACGGAGGTAACAAAATTTGAAGAAAGTAATTGCAGCGGATGCTGCAGAGTTGAAAATCATTCCCCTTGGCGGTTTGGAGCAAATCGGAATGAACATTACTGCCTTTGAGTACGGAGACAGTATTTTTGTATTAGACTGCGGCTTGGGATTCCCTGAGGATGATATGTTGGGAATCGACTTAGTTATCCCGGATACATCCTATCTGACGGATAACATTGAAAAAGTAAAAGGATTTATCATTACCCACGGACACGAGGATCATATCGGCGCATTGCCCTATGTTTTGAAGCAGATTAATGCACCGGTGTATGCCACAAGGCTGACGATGGGGATTATTGAACGGAAACTGGAAGAACACGGTTTGGATAAAATCGTTACCAGAAAAGTAGTAAAATTCGGACAGACCATTACCTTGGGAGATTTCCATGTGGAGTTTATTAAGACCAACCACAGCATCGTAGATGCGGCAGCACTTGCCATTTATACGCCCCAGGGAATTATCGTGCACACCGGAGATTTCAAAGTGGATTATACGCCCATCTACGGAGATGCCATTGATTTGCAACGATTTGGAGAACTGGGAAAGAAAGGCGTGCTGGCACTGATGTGTGACAGTACCAATGCGGAGCGCCCCGGATTTACCCAATCGGAAAAAACGGTAGGAACGACACTTTACAACATATTTGAAGAGCATAAGGATACACGGATTATTGTGGCAACCTTTGCGTCCAACGTGGACCGTGTGCAGCAGATTATCAATACGGCATACCGATTTGAAAGAAAGGTTGCCATTGAAGGCAGAAGCATGGTGAACATTATCGAAACCGCCATTGAACTGGGGTGTTTAAATGTTCCGGCGGATACCTTAATTGATGTGGACATGCTGAAGAATTATCCGGATGAAAAGACGGTAATTATTACAACCGGAAGCCAGGGAGAACGTCTTGCAGCGCTGAGTCGTATGGCGGGAGGAACCCACAGAAAGGTTATGATAGGCCCGAAGGATACGGTTATTTTCTCTTCCCATCCCATACCGGGAAATGAGAAGGCCGTTACGAAAATTATTAACGAGTTGTTCCAAAAGGGAGCGGACGTTATTTTCCAGGATACCCATGTATCCGGACATGCCTGCCAGGAAGAAATTAAACTCATTTATTCGCTGACCCAGCCGAAATTTGCGATTCCCGTACATGGTGAGTACAAACACCTGAAGGCCCAGGCCAAACTTGCGGAGCAGCTGGGAATTGAAAAGGAAAATATTTTTATCCTCAGCAGCGGGGATGTGCTTCGTTTCAAGAGCGGAGAGGCAAAAAAAGACGGGAAAGTACCCTGTGGTTCCATTTTGGTGGATGGTCTCGGAGTCGGTGATGTGGGCAATGTGGTGCTTCGTGACCGGCAGAAACTTTCCGAAGACGGTATCCTTGTTGTGGTGCTGGCGTTGGACGGATACAGCAATCAGGTGGTTGCCGGACCGGATATCGTAACCAGAGGTTTTGTGTACGTAAAAGAATCGGACGAAATGCTGGAAGAGGCCAGAACCGTTGTGGATGAGGCTGTATTCCAATGTCAGAGCAAAGGCATTTCGGACTGGGGTAAAATTAAAAATACAATCAAGGACAGCCTTGGTGAATATGTCTGGAAAAAGACCAAGAGAAGACCGATGATTTTGCCGGTCATTATGGAAGTGTAGTTTTGAAATTCAAATAAGAACGGAGAAGCATATGAACGAGATTAGCGATGAGGTAAACTCTCTAATTGAAGCGGTAAAACAGTCGGAAACATACCGTGAGTATGACCGGCAGAAAAACCGCGTAAAAGCAATGCCGGAATTGAAGGCTCAGATTGATGCGTATCGGACAAAGAATTTTGAATTACAGAGTATGGAAGATGATGAGAGTCTGCAGGAAAAATTGGAAGCATTTGCGGAAGAATATGCAGATTTTGTGGAACAACCGCCGGTGCGGGAGTTTTTAAGTGCAGAGGTGGCGTTGTGTGTCATGATGCAGGAAGTAACCAACCGGTTGATTGGCAGTCTTGATTTTGAGTAAGACGGAATGGAGTAAAACATTGGATAAGAAAAAAATCGTGTTTTCAATTTTAAAAACCTTAGCGACAATTGCCGTATTTATTTTAATCGGGACGGCAGTGTTTCGTATTACCGTAAAGGCGTATGACTTCGGGTATCGTATTTTTGCGGAAGAGCCCATGTCACCGGAACCGGGATACACTATGTCCGTGGCTATCGTGGAAGGAAAGTCGGTTATGGAAATCGGTGAAATCCTGGAGGAAAAGGGATTGATTCGGAGTGCCTATTTGTTTTATCTGCAGGAATATTTCTCTTCCTATCACGGGGATTTGAAGCCCGGTGTATATGAACTTTGCACCGCAATGACAGCGGAAGAGATGATGGAAATAATGGCGCAAAACACAGAAGAGGAAGAATAGATTCCTTGTATGGGAGAAATACAGTGATTGATCAGGAAAGAGTACTTGCCTTTATCCATTCGTTGGATAAAGGCAATTCCGAGTTATTGACGAAAATTGAAAAAGAAGCCAAAGCAGATGGTGTGCCTATTATCCGCAAGGAGATGGAAAGCCTGCTCCGTTTTTTGGTGGTTTCAGCAAAGCCGGAACATATTTTAGAGGTAGGGTGTGCCACCGGATATTCGGCGCTCCTTATGTGGGAGGCATCAGGAAAGACTTGCAAGATAACCACGATAGAAAAATATGAAAAAAGGATTCCTGTGGCAAAGACCAATTTTGAGGCAGCGGGAGCGCAGGATTTCATTACGCTTATCGAAGGCGATGCCGATGCGATTTTAAACGAATTATCGGGGACATTTTCTTTTATTTTTATGGATGCGGCGAAGGGGCAGTATTTAAATTTTCTGCCTAATGTGACAAGGCTTTTGGCGCCGGGTGGCATTTTGGTTTCGGATAATGTGCTGCAGGAGGGGGATGTGTGTGAATCCCGATTTGCGGTGACCAGACGAAACCGGACCATCCATTCCCGTATGCGGGACTATTTGTATGAAATAAAAAATAACGGTGTTTTTGAAACGGCAGTGCTGAATATCGGTGACGGTGTGGCACTGAGTGTAAAGAAATAACGGAAGGGACGTAAGGATGAAAGCAGGAAAAAAGCCGGAACTTCTGATACCGGCAGGCAGTTTGGAAGTGCTTAAGACGGCGGTGATTTACGGTGCAGATGCGGTATACATCGGTGGTGAAGTATTCAGCCTTCGGGCGAAAGCCAAAAATTTCACCATGGAAGAAATCCGTGAAGGAATTGCATTTGCCCATGAAAGAGGCGTGAAGGTTTATGTGACGGCCAACATTTTGGCCCACAACAACGATATTGCGGAGGCAGAAACGTATTTTCGGGAATTAAAGGAAGTCGGGCCGGACGGTCTTATCATTTCGGATCCGGGGCTTTTTACCATTGCAAAACGGATTTGCCCGGAAATCGAGTTGCATATTTCGACCCAGGCCAATAACACCAATTACGAAACCTATCTGTTCTGGTGGAATCTGGGAGCGAAGCGCGTGGTTTCCGCCCGGGAACTTTCTTTGAAGGAAATCAAGGAAATTCGGGAAAGGATTCCGGAGGAAATGGAAATTGAAAGTTTTATTCACGGTGCCATGTGTATTTCGTATTCGGGACGGTGCCTTTTGTCCAATTATTTTACCGGAAGAGACGGAAATCAAGGGGCTTGTACCCATCCCTGCCGCTGGAAATATGCGGTGGTAGAGGAGAAACGACCGGGAGAATATCTGCCGGTTTATGAAAACGAACGGGGAACCTACATATTCAATTCCAAGGATTTGTGTATGGTAGAGTATATTCCGGAAGTTGTGGATGCCGGTATCGACAGTTTGAAGATTGAGGGCCGGATGAAGACGGCGCTTTACGTGGCGACTGTGGCGCGGACCTATCGGAAAGCCATTGATGACTGGTTTGCTTCGCCGGATACTTATCGGCAGAATATGAGTTGGTACAAAGAAGAGATTGCGAAATGTACCTACCGTCAGTTTTCTACCGGATTCTATTTTGGAAAGCCCAGTGAGGAAAACCAGATATATGACAGCAATACCTACATCAGTGAGTATGTGTATCTGGGCATGGTGCAGGATTTTACGGAAGAAGGAAGATGTATTATTACGCAGAAGAATAAATTTTGCGTTGGGGATGAAATTGAAATTATGAAACCGGACGGACGAAACGTGCCGGTGAAGGTACTGGGGATGTATGATGAAGGGGGAGAAGCGGTGGAAAGCTGTCCGCATTCCAGACAGATCATCGGGCTGGAACTCAGCGAAGCGGCTGACCGCTACGATATTCTCAGGGTGAAAGGATAAAAGCAGATGAGTGACTCATTAAATGTGGAAGCGATTTTTGGAGAAAATGTGTTTACGCTGGGGAAGATGAAAGAATGTCTTCCGGAGAAGGTTTTTGAAGAGTTTATGAAGGTGAAAGAAGAGGGCGGAGAACTTTCCCGCTCTTCTGCCGACGTAATTGCCAAGGCGATGAAAGACTGGGCCGTGGAAAAGGGAGCAACCCATTATACCCACTGGTTTCAGCCTTTGACCGGTATTACGGCAGAAAAGCATGATGCGTTTGTGACCCATCCGGATGAGGACGGCAAAATGCTGATGGAATTTTCCGGTAAGGAATTGATTAAGGGTGAGCCGGATGCGTCCTCCTTCCCTTCCGGCGGTCTTAGGGCAACCTTTGAAGCAAGAGGATATACTGCATGGGACATTACATCACCGGCGTTTTTGAAAGAAGATGCAACCGGCGTGATTCTGTGCATTCCCACGGCGTTTTGTTCTTATACAGGCGAAGCGCTGGATAAAAAGACACCGCTGCTTCGTTCCATGGAAGCGGTTAGCCAGCAGGCCCTCAGAATTGTCCGCCTGTTTGGGAATACCGAAGCCACCAAGGTTGTGCCTTCGGTTGGTGCGGAACAGGAATACTTTTTGATTGACCGGGAAAAATATTTGAAACGGCCGGACCTTATTTTTGCAGGCCGGACACTCTACGGCGCTGCAGCACCGAAAGGGCAGGAGATGGATGACCACTACTTTGGTGTAATCCAGGAACGTGTCGGAGCCTATATGAAGGATTTAAATATGGAGCTGTGGAAACTGGGAGTTTCTGCAAAGACCCAGCACAACGAGGCGGCTCCTGCGCAGCATGAGCTGGCGCCGATATACGAAAACGGTAACATTGCGGTGGATCATAATCAGCTGGTTATGGAGACCATGAAGAAGGTGGCAGGACGCCACGGACTTACCTGTTTACTTCACGAAAAGCCCTTTGCCGGAGTGAACGGTTCCGGTAAGCATGATAACTGGTCTCTTTGCACGGACAATGGAGTGAACCTTCTGGACCCCGGTATTACGCCGAATGAAAACATTCAGTTTTTATTGGTACTTGCTTGTATCCTGAAAGCGGTGGATACCCATGCGGATTTGCTTCGTCAGAGTGCGTCGGATGTGGGAAATGACCATCGTCTCGGAGCGGCGGAAGCACCGCCGGCTATTATTTCCGTATTCCTTGGCGAGCAGTTGGAAGATGTGGTAAAACAGTTGGTAACCACCGGTGTGGCAACAGAAGCTAAAGAGGGCGGAAAACTGGTGACGGGTGTATCTACGCTGCCGGATTTGGAAAAAGATGCAACAGACCGGAACCGGACATCTCCCTTTGCATTTACCGGTAACAAATTTGAGTTTCGAATGGTTGGCTCAGCCGATTCGGTTGCCAGTCCGAACACTACATTGAATGCGATTGTTGCGGAAGCGTTTTGTGAGGCGGCGGATCGCCTTGAGGTTGCAGAAGATTTTGATTTGGCGGTTCATGATTTGATAAAAGAATATATGACCAAGCACAAACGAATCATTTTTAACGGAAACGGATATTCGGAGGAATGGGTTAAAGAAGCGGAGGCCAGAGGATTGTCCAATTTGAAATCCATGGTGGATGCGGTGGATACCCTGACAACGGAAAAGGCGATTAAGATGTTTGAAAAATTCAAAATCTTTACTCGGGCCGAGTTGTATTCCCGCGCAGAAATTCTTTACGAAATCTATTCCAAGACGATTAATATTGAGGCCCGGACCATGATTGATATGGCCAGCAAACAGATTATGCCGACAGTTATGAAATATACGCGGCAGCTGGCAGATACCGTACTTGCGGTGCAGCGTGCAGGGGCATCACCCAGAGCGCAGGAAAAGCTTTTAACAGAGGTTTCGGATTTGCTGGAAAAAGCCCAGGATGCGTTGGAAAAACTAAAAGACGATGAGGCGAAGGCGGCGCAGCTTTCGGATGAAAAAGAAAAAGCATTTTTCTATAAGGATACGATTAAAGCTGATATGGAAGCACTCCGTGAGCCGGTGGATGAGTTAGAAATGCTGGTGGACAAAGAGATGTGGCCGTATCCTACCTATGCGGATATGCTGTTTGAATTGTAATAAGGAGGAATTGAATTATGGATTATAAGGCTTTGCAAAAAATCAGTTACGGGGTGTATGCGGTAACCACATGGAATCAGGGAGAAGCTACCGGTTGTATTGCCAACAGCGCAATGCAGATTACCTCAGAGCCGGCAACGATTGCGGTGAGTATCAATCATAATAATTACACCCACGGATGCATTATGGAGACGAAGAAGTTTGCCCTTACGGTTTTGGGCGAGGATGTTTCGCCGGAAGTAATCGGAACGCTTGGTTATCAAAGTGCCCGGGATATTAAAAAGTTTGAGAGTCTTCCTTACGAATTGAAGGATTGTATGCCGGTGATTCCGGAGGGCTGTGCTTATTTTACCTGCGATGTTGTGGATACTTTGGAAACAAATACCCATACAATATTTTTGGGAAAGGTCAGGGAAGCCGGTGTTCTTTCGGATAAAAATCCCATGACCTACGCCTATTATCATCAGGTGCGGAAGGCAAAAAGCCCGAAAAATGCACCGACGTATATACCGGAATAAGATGAAATGCTGCCTCTCAAAAGAAAATAAAAAAAATGCTTGCATTCTGTCAACGATTGATATATAATGGCTAATGCAAGCGTTGAGAGACGCATATAGCGCTATCGCCAAACGGTAAGGCAACGGACTCTGACTCCGTCATTTCAAGGTTCGAATCCTTGTAGCGCTGCTAAGGACTTCTGAGGAAGTCCTTTTTATTTTCGCTTGGCAAAGCGGTCAGAAAAGAAAGGACGGAATAACAGATGAAATTGGGAGAAATGCAGGAACTTCGCGTTGCAAAAAAAGTGGACTTTGGTGTGTATTTGGAAGAATTACAACCGGGGGAAGAATTGGAACGGGTTCTTTTGCCGATAAAACAGGTACCGGAAGGCATTGCCATCGGGGAAACACTGACCGTGTTTTTATATAAAGATTCCAAGGACCGGCTGATTGCTACCACGACAACGCCGCTTTTGCAGATGGGAAAAACGGCGGTTCTTAGGGTGGCGCAGGTCAACAAAATGGGAGCATTTCTGGACTGGGGGCTGGAAAAGGATTTGTTTTTGCCTTTCAAACAGCAGACCAGAAGGGTGAAAGAGGGAGAAGAAGTATTGGTGTCTCTCTATATCGATAAAAGCAGCCGGCTTTGTGCTACCATGAATGTATATAAATCCCTTTCCTGTGACAGTCCCTACAAAGCGGGGGATGACATTACGGGAACTATTTACGAAGAGAGTGATAATTTCGGTATTTTTGTGGCGGTGGATAATTGTTATTCCGCAATTATTCCGAAGAATGAAGCTTACGGAAAACTTCGGATCGGGGATGTAATCCGTGGACGCGTTACGAAAGTGCGGGAAGACGGAAAACTAAATCTCAGTATCCGGGAAAAATCCCACGTGCAAATGTATCCGGATATGGAAAAGATTCTGGAACTTCTGGATTCGTACCACGGGGCGCTGCCTTTTACGGAAAAAGCATCGCCGGAAGTGATTAAAAGAGAAACCGGAATGAGCAAAAATGAATTTAAGCGCGCGGTGGGACATTTGTATAAAGAACGGAAAATCGAAATCACCGACGGAAAAATCAGAAAAATAGAAAATAGTACAAAATAAGAAATAAAAAATAAAAAATAAAAAATAAAAAATAAGAAATAAGGACTGTCAACATAAACCAAGCGGTTTCGGTTGATAGTCCTTTTGCTTTTTCGGAATGGTCGCTTTCTATACCATCATATCAAAGTTGGAGCCGATATGAGGATTTACGGAACGTTCCATCTGGGCAACGCTTGCTGCATCCATCATTTTTATAAGACCGTTCCCGGCGATTTCCTGCATATCCATTGCATTCTTTAATACCTGCGTGCTGACTTTGCTCATGAGACCGCTCTGGGCCATACCGGTTGCTAAACTAGCGATATCCATGCCATCGCCTCCTTTGTCGAAATTTTGGAACAGTGTTCCTTGGAAAAGGAGACACTTCCTCTTATATTATTTATCTAACATTTTCATGCAAAAGTCAAGAATTATCGGTGAAATTCTTTCATACAATTTTACCAATAAGTGGTTTTGAAAAAAATTAGAGATAATGTATAATTTTTTAGCAGTTTTCTATTTATTTTTTTGTATATTTGTATTAAAATGTGAAAAGGGTGTTAAAAAACTACAAAAATATACAAATTTAGAATTGGCAATTTTGTATAATGAGAAGGAGTAAGAACTATGATATCAAATCAGATTTTGCAAAACACAATTGACGGTATGATGAACATTGCACACGTGGAACTTTGCGTTACGGATACGGAAGGAAAGTGCGTGGTTTCCACAATGGCAGAGAAAAAGAATTTTGAAAGCGAGATTGTAGAATTTGTAAAATCTCCCGCAGACAGTCAGGAGATTCAAAACTGCCAGTTTTTTAAAATCTTTGACGAACAACAGTTAGAGTACATATTGATTGCAGCAGGTGCAAGTGAGAATGCCTATTTGGTGGGAAAGATGGCGGCATTCCAGTTGCAGAATCTGCTTGTGGCTTATAAGGAGCGTTTTGATAAAGACAACTTTATCAAGAATCTTTTGCTGGATAACCTTCTTCTTGTGGATATCTACAGCCGTGCCAAGAAGCTGCATTTGCAAATCGATATGAAACGCGTTGTTATGATTGTAGAAACATCCGCTGCAAAAGAAAATAACATTATGGAAATGGTGAAGGATTATTTGGGACTGAGTGGTACCAAAGAAATCGTAACTGCCGTAGATGAGAATAATGTCATTATCGTAAAGGAACTGAGCGATGAGCAGAGTGTAAGGGATATTCCCAAAGCGGCCAAGGCCATTGTGACGCATCTGACCAAAGAAGGATTGGAGGGTGTACGCCTTGCTTACGGAACGCCGGTTAATGAGATTAAAGAAGTGAGCCGTTCTTACAAGGAAGCGAAGATGGCGTTGGATGTCGGAAAAATTTTCTTCTCCGATAAAGATGTGGTGCCTTACAGCGAATTGGGAATCGGCCGCTTGATTTACCAGTTGCCGCTTCCGCTTTGTAAAATGTTTATCCGTGAGATTTTTGCAGGAAAAAATCCGGATGAATTTGACGAGGAAACGCTGACCACCATCAATAAGTTTTTTGAAAACAGCCTGAATGTTTCAGAGACTTCCAGACAGCTCTTTATCCACAGAAATACACTGGTGTATCGTCTGGATAAATTGCAGAAGAGCACCGGTCTGGATCTGCGGGTATTTGAAGATGCCATTACGTTTAAGATTGCATTGATGGTTGTAAAATATATGAAGTATATGGAAGCCATAGAATTCTAAGGAGATTAAAGTTTTGAGCAGGAAAGAATTGATTGAAGATACGGAAGAAGTGCGTGAGGTAATCGCGCAGCTTCAAGCCAAAGTAGCAGCCGGCGAGCAGGACGGGGAAGAAACCGCAGAAGAGGTCATTGAAGTGGACACCGCGGAAGAAGTTTATGAGGAAGATATTGCCGGAGATACTTTTGAAGAAGTGATTGACGAAACCGTTACCAAGGGAACCATCGGTGATGTGGTGCGGGAAAATGAAAAGCAAAGAAAAGAAAAGAAAGCGCTGGAGAAGGAAGAAGCCAGAGCAAATCGCGCGGCAACGGAAAAGACCGTAGTGAGAGAACGTCGCACGGCGGAAAGAGACAGACGTTCCACGCAGCGGCCCGGACCTTCCCGGAGAGCGGAAACGCCGAAAAAGGCAAAGGGAAAGAAACCTGCAGCCAAAGATGATGTTATTATTTCTCTGGAAGGTGTAACCAAGTCCTATGTAAAAGGCATACCGGCATTAAATGATGTGACTCTGCATATAAATAGAGGAGAATTTGTCTTTATTGTCGGGGACAGCGGTTCCGGTAAATCCACATTGATAAAACTTCTTTTGCGCGAGTTAAAACCTACGTCCGGAAGCATTATGGTAAACGGATTCCAGGTAGATAAACTCAGACAATGGAAGATTCCGAAACTGCGCAGAAGCATGGGCGTAGTGTTCCAGGATTTCCGATTGTTGTCGGATTTGACCGTGTATGAAAACGTGGCATTTGCACAGCGGATTATTCAGGTGCCGGCAAAACAAATGAAAAAAAATGTTTCCAATATGCTTTCTGTGGTAGGATTACCCGGAAAATATAAGGCGAAACCGGACGAATTGTCTGGCGGAGAGATGCAGAGAGTGGCGCTGGCCAGGGCACTGGTAAACCGTCCGCCTATCTTGCTTGCGGATGAGCCGACCGGTAATCTGGACCCGAAGAATACGTTGGAGATTATGAATCTCTTGGAGCAGATTAACAAAAACGGAACCACGGTTATCGTGGTAACCCACAACGACAAGATTGTAAATGATATGCAAAAGCGCGTTATTACAATTAAGAAAGGTGTAATTGTAAGCGACGAAGAAAAAGGTGGCTATATAGATGAAGATTAGTACTCTGTTTTATGTTTTGGGTCAGGGGATAAAAAGTACATTTAAAAATAAGTGGTTTTCGCTGGCATCCATTGCAACCATCAGTGCGTGTCTGTTTTTATTCGGACTCTGTTATGCGGTGGTTATGAACTTTCAATACATGGTAAAAACGGCGGAAGAAGGGGTATCTGTTACGGTGTTTTTTGATGAGGGAATCTCGGATGAACGAATTGCCGAAATCGGGACGCTGATTATCAATCATACCGCGGTATCCAAGGCAAATTATATTTCGGCGGAAGCAGCCTGGGAGAGTTTTAAAACGGAGTATCTGGGCGAGTATGCCGACGGATTCACGGAAAATCCTTTGGAAAATTCCATGAACTATGAGGTGTACTTAAATGATGTATCCCGTCAGGCCGAATTGGTACAGTATCTGGAAGGTATGGAAGGCGTCAGACAGGTTAATAAGTCAGAAATCACGGCCAACACCTTAAGCGGAATGAACAAACTGATTGCTTATGTTTCCGTGGGAATCATCGCTATCCTTTTGGCGGTATCCGTGTTCTTGATTTCCAATACGGTTATGATCGGTATTTCTGTACGGAAAGAGGAGATTGCCATTATGAAATATATCGGCGCAACGGACTTCTTTGTTCGCGCCCCCTTTATTATCGAAGGAATTATTATTGGTGCCGTAGGGTCTTTGATTCCGTTGGCAATTATTTATGTGGTGTATAATAAAGTAATTGAATATATCATGACACGTTTTGCGATTTTGACATCGCTCCTTAAGTTCCTTCCGGTGGAAGAGATATTCCATTACCTGTTCCCGATTGCTTTGGTTCTGGGAATCGGAATTGGGTTTGTCGGAAGTTTTGCCACCGTCAGACGACACCTTCGTGTGTAGTTTCGGAACGAAGTGAGCAGATGGGTAGCAACAGAAAGGCATGTGTGACAGAGTGAATAATTTGTGGAAGAGAATTGTGGGATGCATTGCGGTCAGTCTCATGGTCATTATGACAAACGGTATAGCCGGCATGGCAGACGAAGACGCAGATATTGATGCATTGCAGGCCAGCATAGAGGAAAAAGAAGGCGAACTGGATCAGCTCGAGGAAGAAAAAAATGCACTTTTGGCAGGGCGGACCAATATTGAAAATATTATAAACGGTCTTGAGGCAGCCCAGTCCGAGATGGAGACATACGTTACGGAACTGGACAATCAGCTTCTCAGTATTCAGAGTAATATTGACAATCTCAATCAGCTGATTGCGGAAAAGGAAGCGGAGATTGTGATTGCCCAGGCAGAACTGGAAGAGGCAGAAGCAGTGGCCGTGGCACAGTACGAAGCGATGAAAGCCCGGATTCAATTTATGTATGAACGGGGTGACAATATGTTTCTGGAGATGCTGGTTTCCGCGGATTCTTTTGCCGACATGCTGAATAAGGCAGATTATATTGAGCAGCTTTCTGCATACGACAGAAGAATGTTGGAAGAATATCAGTTAGTGGTACAATATGCCCAGCTCTGCAGGGAAGAACTTCAGGCAGAAGCAGAACTTTTGGAAGAGGCAATGGCGGCTGCGGAAGCGGAGCAGGAAAGCATGAATTTGTTGATTGCAGAAAAGGAACAGCAGATTATTGCTTACCAGACGGATATTGATACGCAGGAAGCGGCGATTCGGGAATATGACGAGGAGATTGCTGCACAGAATGAGATTATTGAAGCGCTGGAAGCCCAGGTAGCAGCAGAACGGGCGGCACTGGCGGAAGCCAACCGACGTCGCTACGACGGAGGAATATTTATCTGGCCGGCGCCGGAATATACCAGAATTTCCAGTCCCTACGGATGGCGAATGCATCCGACGCTGGGCGTGGATAAATTCCACAACGGCGTAGATTTGGCGGCACCGGGAGGTTCCCCGATTTTGGCGGCCTATGACGGTGAGGTAGTGGCAGCAGGCTATTCTTCCAGTATGGGAAATTATGTAATGATAGACCACGGCGATGAATTGTATACAATATATATGCATGCAACGACTATTTTCGTATCCAGAGGAGATACGGTTACCCGGGGTGAGCAGATTGCTACCGTGGGTACCACGGGACGAAGCACGGGAAATCATTTGCATTTTGGTGTGAGACTCAACGGCCAATACGTAGATCCGATGCAGTATATCTAGTATATCTGATGAAATATGGAGGATGGCAATGAATAAAAAAGATTTTTGGAGCGGATTGCTGACCGGGATCCTGATTGCGGCATTTATCGTCAGCGCTGTTCTTTGCGGCAAAGTAATTTACAATGCGACGCAGGATGCAAAACAATCGGAAACGGCATCCAATGTCGGATCAGAGGAATCGGCGATACCGGAAGAATACGAATCGGTATTGGAAGATCCGGAACTGATGGAAAAAATTTTGCTGTTGGAGAACGCGATTGACGAGTTGTATATCGGAGACGTGTCTACGGAAGATATAAAGAACGGAATATATGACGGAATCATGTCTTCGCTGGGAGATCCTTACGCGGCATATTATACGCCGGAAGAATGGATTGAATTGCAAAATTCCACTGCCGGAATATATTTTGGTATCGGGGCATATCTACAGAAAAGTATGACTACATTATATCCTCAGATTACCGGGATCATTGATGATTCGCCGGCTTCCGAAAGTGAACTCCGGGTGGACGACTACATCTATATGGTAGACGGGGAAGACGTTTACGATATGGATTTATCGGAAGTGGTTAGTATGATTAAAGGGGAAGAAGGAACCACGGTTACATTGACGATTGTAAGACCTTCGACCGGGGAGGAACTGGATGTTACGTTGGAACGACGCCGCGTAGAGTCGCCTACGGTTACCTACGAAATGTTGGAAGACGATATTTTGCTCGTAACGATTACAGAGTTTGATACGGTGACGGTGGACCAGTTTGCAGAGGCCCTGGCAATCGGAAAAGGCTCCGGAATGCAGGGAATGATTTTGGATTTGCGGGGAAATCCCGGCGGAAGTCTTGCGGCTGTTGTAGAGATCGCGCGGATGATATTGCCGGAAGGACTCATTGTATATACAGAAGATAAATACGGAGAGCGGGTGGAATATGCCTGCGACGGTACCCATGAATTGGATGTGCCCATGGTTGTACTGGTGAATGGCGGCAGCGCCAGCGCATCCGAGATTTTGGCGGGCGCAATCAAGGATTATGAAATGGGTATTTTGGTAGGTACCACAACATTCGGAAAAGGAATTGTGCAGCGTGTGGTGGCACTGGATGACGGTTCTGCGGTAAAACTTACGGTAAGTCATTATTATACGCCGCTTGGCAACGACATTCATGAAGTCGGAATTTCACCGGATGTGGAAATTGAGTTTGATTCGGAAGCTTATCTGGAAGATGAAACGGATAATCAGTTGGATGAGGCGATTGCGATTTTGTTGGATGAGATAGGGTAAAATAACAGCAAAAAAATACAAATGGGGGTAATGCAAATGAAAACATTAAATGAAAAACAATATGAAAACCTTCGGTTTTTGCAATGCCTTGGTTCCATTCTGGGCGTACTGTTTCTGGCCTATATTTTGGAATTGGTAAAGGGAACCAAAACCATCGGTTATGTGGCGCTGTTTTCTGTATTTTTATTTCTGCCGTTTATTATTTCTGTACTGATGTACAAAAAAGACCGGGAAAGCAAGGCCATCCGTATGGTTGCCATGCTGGGGTATATGCTCCTGTATGGATTTGTATTACTGACCAGTGACACCATTTTGGCGTTCGTATATATTTTGCCCCCGCTTATGGCGTTTCAGGTTTATCAGGACAGTAAGACTGTTCTGAAGCTGGGAATACTTGTCATTGTAATCAATTTGGCCTATGTGGTTATCAGTTTGCTGGGAGATTCCCCCAAGCCACTTAGTGAATATGAGATTGAACTGGCGGCCGTAATTATGGCGGTAGTGTTTAATATTGTAAGTTGCAAGGTTTTAGAGAATGTTTCTGCAAACCGGCTGAATCAGATTGAGGCAGAAAAGGAAAAAGTTGAAGTGATGTTGCGTCAGATTGTGGAAGTGACGGATCGTCTGTGCGACAGTGTTTCCGATATTACCATGGAAGCCCGTCAGATGGCGACGGACGGCGTAAACAGTAAGAATGCAATCAGTGATGTCCTGGCAGGTACCAATGAACTGGCAGAGACGGTACAGAGCCAGTTGCAGATGAGTGAAAATATTTCACGTCTTACCGGTGATACGGTCGCTGTTACCGGAACCATGCAGGATGTTGTCCGGAATACTATGACTTATACGGATGCCGGTATGGAAGATATTAATGAACTGGCAATGTCATCCGAAGAAGGAAAACGAGCCGGTGCGGAAGCACAAAACGGAATGCGGATGCTGGAAGAGAAAGCAGCAGAAGCATTGGAAATCCTGAATATAATCGGCGGTATTACAGGCCAGACGACGCTGCTTGCGTTTAATGCAAGCATTGAAGCGGCAAGAGCAGGGGACGCCGGCAGGGGATTTGCGGTTGTTGCGGAAGAAATTAAGAATCTGGCGGAAGAGACATCAAAAGCAACCGAGAATATCAACCGGATTATTATGGAATTACAGGGGCAGACTCAGGAGGCACAAAACAGTGTTGCTGAGCTTCTTGAAGTAAATGATAAGCAGCTTGCTCTGATTCAGAAGACGCGGGAAGCGTTTGGACGAATCGAAGGGGAAGTGGAGCAAATTAATACGCAGGCGGATGCGCAGAGTGAAAAAATCGGTTTTGTATCCTATTCCAACCTGGAAATTAATAAGAGTGTTGAAAATCTTAGCGCATTCAGCGAAGAACTTTTGGCTAATATGGAAAATACGCAGCGGATTACCGACAGAACCATTGAGGGTGCGGAAAACATTAATGAACTTTTGAACGGAGCAATGGAAGATATCCGCAAATTGCAAATCATGGTAGAGACGCAAAAACACTAAAGAATAATCGAACAAATGTTTGCAAATAAAAACAGGGCATGATATACTGTAGATGCAGTTGTCATGTCCTTGCATTTTCGTAAAAATCGATCGGAGGCTGTTGTGAAAAGAAGAGAAAATTGTGAATTTATATTACATTCCGAATATCGTCCCACCGGGGATCAGCCTCAGGCAATTAAAGAACTTGTGGAAGGTTTCCGGGAAGGAAAACAGTTCCAGACGCTTCTTGGCGTTACCGGTTCCGGCAAGACTTTTACGATGGCCAATGTCATTGCGGCTCTGAATAAGCCTACACTGGTATTGGCACATAACAAAACTCTTGCGGCCCAATTATACGGAGAGTTTAAGGAATTTTTTCCCGAGAACGCAGTAGAATACTTTGTGTCCTATTATGATTACTATCAGCCGGAAGCTTATGTTCCGTCTACGGATACTTATATTGAAAAGGATTCCTCCATCAATGATGAAATTGATAAATTGCGTCTGTCGGCTACGGCTTCTCTGACAGAGCGGAAAGATGTGGTGGTGGTGGCGTCGGTTTCCTGTATCTATGGTTTGGGCAGCCCAGAGGACTATATGGAACTTATTGTTTCCCTGCGTCCCGGAATGGAAAAGGATCGGGATGAGGTGATACGGGAACTCATTTGCATCCAATACGACCGTAATGATTTGGATTTAAACCGCGGATGCTTCCGTGTGCGGGGGGATGTGCTGGAAATAAATCCTGCAGAAGGCGGAGATTCCATTATTCGTGTGGAATTTTTCGGAGACGAGATTGACCGGATAACCCAGGTGGATCCGCTCACCGGACAGGTGAAGTGTGCGCTGGAGCATGTATCGGTTTTTCCGGCATCCCATTATGTGGTTTCTCCGGAAAAAATGGAAAAAGCCTGCAGGGCGATTGAAAAAGAAGCGGAAGAACGGGTGGCATATTTTAAACAGGAGGACAAACTGTTAGAAGCCCAGCGGATTAAAGAACGGACAGGATTCGATGTGGAAATGCTCCGGGAGACCGGAATTTGTTCCGGAATCGAAAACTATTCCAGACATCTGACGGGACTGCCGGCAGGTACGCCGCCCCACTGTCTGATGGACTATTTCAAAGATGATTTTTTGCTGATTGTAGACGAATCTCATATGACCATTCCTCAAGTCCGGGCAATGTACGCGGGGGACCGTTCCCGAAAAACGACATTGGTGGATTATGGTTTCCGGTTGCCCTCGGCTCTCGATAACCGTCCGCTGAACTTTGAGGAATTTGAATCCCGCATCGACCAGATGCTGTTTGTTTCTGCTACACCGGCGGAATACGAAGAGACGCATGAACTTGGGCGTGCCCAGCAGATTATCCGTCCCACCGGTCTTTTGGATCCGGAAATCAGCGTGCGGCCGGTAGAAGGACAGATTGACGATTTGGTAGCAGAGATTAAAAAAGAGACCGGCAAAGAAAATAAGGTTATGATTACCACGCTTACCAAAAGAATGGCAGAGGATTTGACGGATTATCTGACGGAAATCGGTATCCGAGTGAAGTATTTACATTCGGATGTGGATACCCTGGAACGTGCCGAGATTATCCGCGATATGCGTCTGGGTGTGTTTGACGTATTGGTGGGAATCAATTTGCTCCGGGAAGGACTTGATATTCCGGAAGTAACTTTGGTTGCGATTTTGGATGCGGATAAGGAAGGTTTTTTGCGTTCGGAGACATCCCTGATACAGACGGTAGGACGAGCGGCCCGTAATGCGGAAGGCCGGGTCATTATGTATGCAGACCGTATTACGGATTCGATGGAACGGGCGATTTCGGAGACCAACCGTCGACGTGGCATTCAGATGAAGTATAATAAGGAACACGGAATTACCCCTACAACAATTAAAAAAGCAGTCCGTGATTTAATCAGTATCAGTAAAAGTATTGCGGCTCAGGAAGCACGGATTGAGAAGGATCCGGAGTCAATGGATGAAAAAGAATTAAAGAAGGTTATTGCAGATACGGAAAAACTGATGCGCAAGGCAGCAGCGGATTTGAATTTCGAAGCAGCGGCAGAGCTTAGGGATAAATTGTTGGAATTAAAGAAACACTTATATAATTAAAGAGTAATTGTCGATTCGATAAGGAGATGGAACATGCAGACAAAGAGTGCGGCAAAGGAACGGAGAAAAATGCTACCCCCTTCTGAGGTAATCAGAATTCAGGGGGCGCGGGAGCACAATTTGAAAAATATTGATGTGGAAATACCGAGAAATCAATTCGTGGTATTTACCGGTTTGTCCGGGTCGGGAAAATCATCTCTGGCATTTGATACCATATACGCAGAAGGGCAGAGACGATATATGGAATCTTTGTCTTCCTATGCGAGACAGTTTTTGGGCCAGATGGAAAAACCGGAAGTAGATAAAATTGAGGGCTTAAGTCCGGCCATCAGTATTGATCAGAAATCCACCAACAAAAATCCCCGTTCTACGGTGGGGACGGTAACGGAGATTTATGACTATTTCCGACTGCTGTATGCCAGAATCGGAATTCCCCATTGTCCGGAGTGCGGGAAGGTGATTGCCAAACAGACGGTGGATCAGATGACGGATCAGATTATGGAACTGCCGGAGGGAACCAAAATTCAATTGCTTGCACCGGTGGTCAGAGGGAAAAAGGGACGTCACGAAAAGGTGCTGGAACGGGTAAAGCGTAGCGGTTATGTGAGAGTACGCGTGGACGGAAATCTGTATGAACTTTCGGAAGAAATTACGCTGGATAAGAATCTGAAGCATTCCATCGAGGTAATTGTGGACCGTTTAATTGTGAAACCGGGGATTGAAAAACGTCTTACCGATTCCATCGAAAATGTTATGGATTTGGCAGACGGATTGATGATATTGGATGTAATCGGCGGCGAGCCGATGAATTTCAGTCAGAGTTTTTCCTGTCCGGATTGTGGAATCAGCATTGATGAAATTGAACCCAGAAGTTTTTCATTCAATAATCCCTTTGGCGCCTGCCCGGCTTGTGCGGGACTTGGAATTAAAATGGAATTCACGGAAGAAAAAATGATTCCGGATACCACTCTTTCCATTAATGACGGTGCCATTAAGGTTATGGGGTGGCAGTCAGCCAATAGTGAAGGAAGCTTTACCAATGCGATTTTGCAGGCACTCAGTAAACGGTTCAAATTCAGCCTGGATACGCCTTGGGAACAGTTACCGGACAAAATACGTACTATGCTGGTATACGGAACGACGGTAGAAGTTGATGTGCATTATCAGGGCCAGAGAGGGTATGGTGTTTATCCCACGGTTTTTGAAGGTATTAAGAAAAACACGGAGCGCCGTTATCGAGAAACAGCTTCTGAAATGATGAAGGGTGAATATGAAAAATTCATGGCGATTTCTCATTGTGATTTGTGCGAGGGAATGCGTCTGAAACGCGAGTCTTTGGCAGTGACGGTGGCGGATAAAAATATTTATGAAATAACGTCAATGTCCATCGGACATCTGGATGCGTATTTAAAAAATATGAACCTGACGAAGCATCAGGAAAAAATCGGAAATCAGGTATTAAAGGAGATTCGCGCCAGGGTCGGATTTTTGATGGAGGTAGGCTTGGATTATTTGGCGTTGTCCAGGGCGACGGCATCGTTGTCCGGCGGGGAAGCCCAAAGAATCCGTCTTGCCACACAAATCGGCTCCGGCCTTGTTGGGGTTTGCTATATTCTGGATGAACCCAGTATCGGTCTGCACCAGCGGGATAATGACAAATTGCTGTCTGCGCTGAAAGGGCTGAAGGATATGGGAAATTCCCTTATCGTAGTGGAACATGATGAAGATACCATGCTGGCGGCAGATTACATCGTAGACGTGGGACCCGGGGCAGGAGAACACGGCGGCGAAATTGTAGCAACCGGAACAGCAAAGGAAATCATGGCTTGTAAAGAATCCGTGACAGGCCAGTATTTGTCCGGAAAAAAGAAGATACCGGTTCCGGAAAGCCGAAGAAAGCCTAACGGCAAATTAAAAATTACCGGCGCCGCAGAGAATAATTTGAAAAATATTGACGTGGAAATTCCGTTGGGAGTATTCACCTGTGTGACGGGGGTGTCCGGCTCCGGAAAGAGCTCGCTGATTAATGAAATTTTACACAAACGGCTGGCGAAAGAATTAATGAGAGCTTATACCAACCCGGGAAAACACAAGAAGATAACGGGAATGGAGAATCTGGATAAAGTAATTGATATTGACCAGTCGCCCATCGGGCGTACTCCCCGGTCGAATCCGGCAACCTACACGGGCGTATTTGACCAAATCCGGGATTTGTTTGCCTCAACCGTGGATGCCAAAGCCAAAGGATATAAAAAGGGACGCTTTAGTTTCAATGTAAAAGGCGGTCGATGCGAAGCCTGCAGCGGTGATGGTATTTTGAAAATTGAGATGCATTTTTTGCCGGATGTCTATGTGCCTTGTGAAGTTTGCGGCGGAAAACGGTATAACCGGGAAACTCTGGATATCCGATACAAAGGGAAAAACATCAGTGATGTGTTGAATATGACGGTAGAGGAGGCTCTCGAATTTTTCGATGCGGTTCCCTCCATCCGCAACAAAATTGCGACGCTCAATGACGTGGGACTTTCCTATATCCGGTTGGGACAACCTTCGACCCAACTTTCCGGCGGGGAAGCCCAGAGAATTAAACTGGCTACGGAATTGTCAAAAAAGAGTACGGGTAAGACGATATATATATTGGACGAGCCTACGACAGGGCTTCACTTCGCGGATGTGCATAAATTAGTGGAGATTTTGCAAAAACTAACGGAAGGCGGGAATACGGTTGTTGTAATTGAGCATAATCTGGATGTAATAAAATGTGCGGATTATATTATCGATATGGGACCGGAAGGCGGAGACCGCGGAGGAACGGTGGTAGCGACAGGTACGCCGGAAGAAATTGCGAAGAATGAAGATTCCTATACCGGGAAATATATAAAAAAGATGCTGACAAAAAAATAGAGTTTTAGGGTTGCTCTAAAGTTTTTTCTGTGATTTGCCGATAAAATATTTGAAATATCCCTGAAAACTCTTTGAAAATGGTCGGCTTTCGGTTATAATATTGTGAGTTAATATGCGAAGTTTGAAAAAACAAAGCAAGAGGAGCAGGAAGACCATAGAAAGGGGTTTATCAGACCATGAATTATACAGATATAGGAATTGACCTTGGAACAGCGAGTATTTTGGTTTATATCAGAGGAAAGGGTGTCGTTTTGAAAGAGCCCTCCGTGGTTGCATTTGACCGAGATACCAACAAGATTAAAGCAATCGGCGAAGATGCACGTCTTATGATCGGACGTACGCCGGGAAGCATTGTCGCAGTGCGTCCCCTTCGTCAGGGCGTTATTTCAGATTATACCGTAACAGAGAAAATGATGAAATATTTCATCCAGAAAGCAATCGGTAAGCGGATGTTTCGTAAGCCCAGAATTGCCGTATGTGTGCCCAGTGGCGTAACCGAAGTTGAGAAAAAAGCAGTAGAAGATGCAACATATCAGGCAGGTGCAAGGGAAGTTGCCATTATCGAGGAACCGATTGCAGCAGCCATCGGAGCAGGTATTGATATCAGTAAACCCCAGGGTAATATGATTGTCGATATCGGCGGAGGAACAACGGACGTTGCCGTTATCTCGTTGGGCGGAACGGTAGAAAGTGCATCCATTAAGATTGCCGGCGATGATTTTGATGAGGCCATTGTCCGTTATATGAGAAAGAAATACAATTTGCTTGTGGGTGACCGTACGGCGGAAGATATTAAAATCAATATCGGTACGGCGTTTAAACGGGCAGATGTGGAATATATGGATGTTCGAGGACGTAATTTGGTAACCGGTCTTCCGGAGACAATTCGTGTTTCTTCGGATGAGACTCAGGAGGCATTGAAGGAGACAACGACACAGATTCTGGATACCATTTGCGCTGTGTTGGAAAAGACTCCCCCCGAGCTTGCCGGAGATATTGTGGACCGTGGTATTGTGCTTACCGGTGGCGGTTCCATGCTTCGCGGATTGGAAGAGCTGATTGAGGAACGGACCCATATTAACACTATGACTGCAGATGAACCCATGACTTGTGTGGCAATTGGAACCGGTCGTTATATCGAGTTCCTGGCAGGATACAACGAAGAAGATTAACAATAGTGTGAGACACTGATGGGAAAGAGAGGGCAATATGTTAAAAGGATTATATACAGCCTACACGGGAATGCTTAATGAACAAAACCGCATGGATGTTTTAACAAACAATCTTGCCAACTCAGATACTGTCGGTTTTAAAAAGGAAGGTGCTACCAGCCAGTCTTTTGATTCTGTGCTGGTGGATAAGATAAAAGATGATTCGGAAAGCTATGCAGTGGCCAGACGAATCGGAGTTGCCAATCCCGGTGTTAAGATTGGAGAAGGGTATACGGATTTTTCCCAAGGGGCTTTTCAGGTGACTTCCAATACCTACGATTTGGCTCTTGGCGGAGAAGGGTTCTTTACCATCGAATTTACAAATAAAGAGGGTGAGACCAGTACGTTATATACCAGGGACGGTAACTTTCAGGTGACTTCGGATGGTTACCTTGTGACAACGGACGGTGATTATGTTTTGGGTGTCGGCCCCAATAATTCTACCCAGCGACTTCGCTTGGATCCGGACGCTGAGGTGGTTGTACGCGAGGATGGCAGCATCTATCAGAACGACCGTCTTGTAGGGCAGATTAAAATAACCGATTTTGCAGATTATAATTATTTGGAACATTACGGAGAAAATTATTTCGTGCCGGTGGAAGGCGCAGAGCCGCGGAATGCAACGGATTGCAAGGTTTTTCAAGGCTATTTGGAAACTTCCAATGTAAGTATTGTATCGGAGATGGTAAATATGATTAGTGTTTCCAGACAATATGAGGCGAATCAGAAGTTGATTCAGACCTATGACACTTCATTGGAAATTGCAGCAAATCAGTTAGGTAAGGTATAAAGGTTGCATTTTAGAAAGGGAAGGTGACGAAATATGGTAAGATCTTTATGGTCGGCAGCGACAGGAATGATTGCACAGCAGACAGCGGTGGATACCATTTCCAACAACATTGCAAATATTAATACAACGGGGTATAAGACCAGTCAGAATGAATTTAAGTCCCTTTTGTATCAGGAGTTGCAGAGCGCAACGACTTCGGCAAACGGAGATGCGAAACCGATTAACTCCCAGGTGGGACTTGGCGTTCGCAGTTCTTCCATAACTACGATTTTTACTCAGGGTAGTTTTTATGAATCTACCAGCAGTACAGCATTTGCCATTGACGGGGATGGATTTTTCGGCGTTAAGGGTCCTGACGGAAATACATATTATACCAGAAACGGTAACTTCGAGATTTCGTTGGGAACTAACGGGCTGATGCTTACGACAACAGAAGGTAATCCGGTATTGGATTCCAAGGGGAAACCCATTGTGTTTAGCCGGGATTTGACCGGCAGCATGATTTCTGTAACCGGTGACGGTGAAATCTGTTATCCCGATGAATCCGGAAATCCGGCATCCCTGGGAATTACCATTGGCTTGTTCCAGTTTAACAATCCGGAAGGACTGGAAAAACTCGACAGCAGTTTATATGCAGCAACCGCCTCCAGTGGAGCAGCGATGAATGAGAGTACAACGAAGGGAATCAGTAAGAGTACGATTGTACAGGGCTATTTGGAAGGCTCCAATGTGCAGCTTGCGGATGAAATGGTTAATTTGATTGTAGCTCAGAGAGCTTATGAGGCCAACTCAAAGGCGATTACCACATCCGACGAAATGATGTCACAGGCAAATCAGTTAAGAAGATAGTCAGTGCATAACGTTATGACAAAGACGGCAGGATAAGAAAGGAATCAGGGTATGGATTTTGGCAGCATTTCCGGAATGACGGATTATACCGAATATTACAAAGACACGATTTCGAAGACAACTTCCACGGCGGATCTGACGAATAAAGTAGCCAATGCGAAGTCAGATGACGAATTGATGGAAGCCTGCAAAGAATTTGAAAGTTATCTGTGGGAACAGGTTTTGAAGTCCATGGAGTCCACGGTGAATTTTGCGGGAGAAGGAAGTTCTTCTCAAATGGTTGATTACTTTATGGACAGCGCGATGACGGATATTGCGGGGAAACTTACGGAATCTTCCATGGGCCCCAACAGTCTGGCGTTGCAAATGTATGAGCAGATGAAACGGAATCAGGGTATTGATGTGGAAAGCTTATTGGCTCAGTCCCGGGACGCACACAACCGGGAGACGGAGCAGATGGATTTTGATGCAGAAGAATAAGAGAATAGGAAAAAGGCTGCTAAAACAGAGTAGCCTTTTTCTTTGTTTTGCGGGAAAGGGATTTTGTCGCGAAAGGAATTACGGCAATGGAGAAAATTAAAGGATATATAGGTAAATTTGTGTTTCAAAGCGACGACGGGGGATATACCGTCATGGAAGTTATTGCAAACGGAAAGGCAATTACCTGTGTGGGAACGGTGCGCGGATATTCCGTGGGCGAAACCGTGGAAGTTGAGGGGGAGTACGTTGTGCACCCCATATACAAAAAGCAGATTAAGATTTCCGGGATCCGGGCGGTAGCACCGGAGGATTCCGTCGCAATAGAACGATACCTGGGCTCGGGAGCAATCCGGGGAATCGGGGAAAGTCTGGCAGCACGAATTGTAAAGTGTTTCGGAGATGAAACCTTACGGATTATGGAGGAAGAACCGGAACGGCTGGCGGAGGTAAAAGGAATCAGCGCAAGAAAGGCGCAGGATATTGCCAATCAACTGGTGGAAAAAAGAGATTTACGTGAGGCAATGATTTTTTTACAGCAGTACGGAATCAGCCAGACGCTGGCGAATAAAATCTATGTAAAATACGGAAATGAAATCTATCGGATTATGAAAGAGAATCCCTATCGACTGGCGGAAGATATTACGGGCGTCGGTTTCAAAACCGCAGATGAGATTGCAAAAAAAAGCGGCATTTTGGTGGATTCGGATTACCGAATTCGATGCGGAATCTTACATGCCATGTTGGAAACGACGAGCGAGGGGCATTGTTATTATCCGAAGGAATTGTTACTTAATAAAGCCTCCGAAATTTTGGAATTGCCTATAGAGGCACTGGAAAGTCAGATGTATAATCTGGCAATGGATAAAAAAATCGTGATTAAAAAAGCCGGGGAGGAAGAACGGGTATATGCTGCTTCCTACTACTATGAAGAAGCGAAGTGCGCTGCAAAGCTTTTGGAATTAAAGACATCCTATGAGGATTGGCAGCCGATTGAACCGGTAAAAGAGATTGAGCGCAAGATTGACCGGATTCAGCAAAGCATGGATATGGAACTGGAGGATTTGCAAAGACAAGCGGTGCTTCAGTGTGTGCAAAGTGGAGTGTTTGTATTATCAGGAGGTCCCGGCACCGGTAAAACCACAACGATAAATGCTATTATCCGATATTTTGACCGGGAAGGACTGGACGTCTATCTGGCTGCGCCCACCGGACGAGCGGCAAAACGGATGACGGAGACTACCGGTTATGAAGCGCGGACGATACACCGACTTTTGGAGATTAGCGGGGAATTATCGGAAGAAAGAAAAAACGCTTTTTTTGAGCGAAATGAAGATAATCCGCTGGAAGCGGATGTGGTTATCATTGATGAAGTCAGCATGGTGGATATTCATTTGCTCAAGGCGCTACTGACTGCGCTCGTTCCGGGAACGAAACTGGTGCTGGTAGGTGATATGGACCAGCTTCCGTCCGTAGGTCCCGGACAGGTTTTGAAAGATATTCTGGCAAGTGAATGTTTTCCTTTTGTAAAATTGCAGAAGATATTCCGCCAGGCAAAAGAAAGTCACATCGTGTCTTATGCGCACAAAATCAATCGGGGGGAAACCATTGATTTTTCGGAAAAGTATTGTGATTTTTTTCTTCTGGACAAAGATAACGCAGAAGTGATTTACAGTTATATCGAGCAATTGATGAAAGCAAAGATTCCCAAGCAGTTTGGGGTACAGATGTATGAAACCCAGGTCCTTACGCCAATGCGGAAAGGGAGCCTTGGGGTGGAAATGCTCAATCAGGTATTGCAGGAAAGATTAAATCCTGCGTCTCCGGAGAAAGCCGAGCATGAATACGGGGAG
This sequence comes from Lachnospiraceae bacterium, assembly GCA_015057055.1. Classification (GTDB taxonomy): domain Bacteria; phylum Bacillota; class Clostridia; order Lachnospirales; family Lachnospiraceae; genus NK4A136. The sequence continues at coordinate 43,678 of SVFE01000010.1, forward strand.
GTAATCTTTCGTGAAGGCGATAAAGTAATGCAGATAAAGAATAATTACAATTTGGAGTGGGAGGTAATCGGAAACTATAACATTCCCATAGACAGCGGTCAGGGTGTGTTTAACGGTGACGTGGGCGTAGTTGAGGAAGTGAATGAGTTTTCGAAAACCCTTACAGTGCTTTTTGATGACGGCCGCACGGTGATGTATCCGTTTTCTGCGCTGGATGAGTTGGAACATGCATTTGCGGTAACGATTCACAAATCACAAGGTAGTGAATATCCGGCAGTAATTATTCCGGTTTTGACCGGTCCTAAAATGCTCCTGAATCGGAACCTTTTTTACACCGGAGTGACCCGCGCGAAAAATTGTGTGGTGTTATTGGGAAATACGATGGCTTTTCAGGAAATGATTGCCAGTAAATCCCAGCAAAAAAGATATACGTCCCTGGACGAAAGACTAAGAGAAATCGGAAAGGGCAGATAAGACGGCAAGAAAATATAGGCGGACAAATTCCTGCTGGAGAAGTGTGGGAAGGAGAACGTTTGATAGAAAGAATTTTGGATTATGTATATCCGCGGCGGTGTCCGGTGTGTGATGAAGTGGTGCCGCGGGGCGGTTTGATTTGTGCTCCTTGCAAAGAGACGTTGCAATATGTGGAGGAGCCAAGGTGTTTTTCTTGTGGAAAAACACTGCTGTCGGAGGATGAGGAAATGTGTGACGATTGCAAGGACGGACGTCATATTTACCGGAAAGGGTTGGCGCTGTATGAGTATCCGGCAATCAGCAAATCCATTTACCGTTTCAAATACCAAGGCAGATGCGAATATGCCGATTTTTTCGGAAAAGATATGGCGAAGCATTTACGAAGGGAAATAAAACAATGGAAAGCGCAGGCACTGGTTCCGGTACCGCTTTATGCAGCAAAGGAACGAAAGAGAGGATTTAACCAGGCAGAACTATTGGCAAATGTCCTGGGCAGAGAACTCGGGATACCCGTGGAAAAGAACCTGATTATCCGAAGAAAACATACGGTTCCTATGAAAAATCTGGATGCCGCCATGCGTCAAATAAATTTGAAAAAGGCTTTTCTTATGGGGCAAGATGATGTAAAATTAAAGAGAGTAATTATCGTTGATGATATTTATACTACGGGGAGTACCATTGATGCCATGGCCGGGGTTTTGCTTGCGGCCGGAATCGAAGAAGTCTATTTTGTGGCATTGTCTATCGGGAACGGAATTTAAAAGGAGGTAGGAAGTATGAGTGCTAGAAATTGCAGAAAATGCGGAAGGATGTTCAATCACACTTTTGGAGAGCCACTTTGCCCGGTATGCAGAGAGAAAAATGAGGAAGTATTCCAGCGGGTAAAGAAATTTGTACAGGATAATCATCAGGCCATGATGAATGAAATTGTGGAAGCCTGTGATGTAGATGTGAAGCAGATTAAACAGTGGATTAGGGAAGAGAGGTTGTTTTTTGCCGATGATTCTCCGGTTAAGATTAATTGTGAAGCGTGCGGCGCTCAGATTGCAACGGGACGTTTTTGCGATAAATGCAAAAAAGATACCTTGAACAGCATGAGCAATGCAGCAAGGCGGCCGGAAGCTCCGGCACCGGCAGTGGAGAATCGTACTAATCCGAACTCCAGGATGTATACATTTAAAAAATAATAAAAGGACAAAAAAATGCTGAATGAATCCAGAATAAAACTGATGACCAAGATGGCATCTTATGAAGCCAACGAGGGAAAAAAGAATATGGCAATCGGTACCTATTTCAAAGGAGATTATATCGGTAAGGAAGTAATGAAATCCATAATCTACGCCACGATAGCCTATGTACTTGTGTTTGCGTTGTATGTATGTTATGACTTTGAATTCTTCATGCAGGACATTTACAAACTGGACCTGCTGGAATTCGGAAAAAGTATCATCGTGCAATATTTGAAATTGGTTGTAGGATACGGAATGATTACATATATTGTGTATGCATTACGTTATCAGAGCGCGCGAAGGAGCCTTCGGTGCTACTACAATAATTTGAGAAGATTAAACTCCATGTATCGAAAAGAAGAACAGGAGAAGAATAAATAAAGGAATTATTATCATGACACAGTTACTAGTAATTAGAGAAACCATACAAAGTTTTATCGGGAAATACGAGAATTATTTCCGGCCGGCATCGAAATTTGCGTTATGTCTGATTTCGCTTCTTATGATTAACGGAAGCATTGGTTATACGGAGAAAATTACCGGACTGGCAGTGGTGTTAATTGTATCACTGCTCTGTTCTTTCCTTCCGATTAACACGATTGTAGTTGCGTCCGCACTGTTCGTGTTATTGCATTTGTATACGTTGTCGTTGGAAAGCGTCATTGTTGTGGGAGCATTGATGATGCTTATGTTTTTGTTGTATTTCCGGTTTACGCCGAAGGATACGATTTTGTTATTGCTGACACCGCTTTGTTTTGTCTTGAAAATCCCTTACGTGATTCCTTTGGCGGCAGGGCTCGTTGCAGCACCTTCTGCAGTGATTTCCGTAGGCTGCGGTGTGGTGATGTATTACATGTTGTCCTATATTTCCGCGAATACGGTTGTTTTAGCCGGCGGAGTTTCGGGAGAAATGCTGGCTAAAATTAAATTCCTAATCGATGAACTTTTGTTTAACCGGGAAATGCTGATGGTGGTTATTTCTTTTGCGATTACCATTATTACGGTGAACATAATTCGCAGATTGTCCGTGGATTACGCATGGGACATCGCCATCGTAACGGGTGCCCTGATGAACATTTTGATTATCCTGATTGGAGACTTGAAGTTCGGAACCTACATTTCGATTGTTGGACTGATTTTCGGAAGCATCGTGGGAGTGGCAATTGTAATTGTTCTTAAGTTTTTTGCGTTTAACGTGGATTACAGCAGGACGGAGCATGTCCAGTTTGAGGATGATGAATACTACTACTATGTGAAGGCGGTGCCGAAAAACACCCTTTCGTTGGCGGATAAAAAGATTAAAAAGATCAAAGGGCAGAGTGGACAGAAGCCGCAAAGTTCCGTAAAAAGAGAAGGCTCGGGCCGTATCCCGGCAGAAGGAAAAGATGCAACCGAGTATCGTGTGCGACGTTCTGCCACAAGAGAAAATGAAAGAAGCAATTCCTCCGGCAATAAAAGCGGAACAAAGCGCATTATATTACCGGATGAAGATTTGAACGCGATAAATGTTTCGGCCGGTGTTCGGGAAGAAGCCGCTTCCCGTCGACAGGACCGTAACGGCATGACCAGCATTGAACGTGCTGCCGCGGCCAAGGCAAGAAGTGAGAGAGAGGAACGAAACAGAAGACAATAGTTTTGTTCAGAATGAAAAAGTTTAATGTAAAAGGAAGAGTAGGAGATAATGTTAGAACAATTTGGTGCATTTGTAGAACAATATTTGTCACATATGCCCGACATTCGTATTACGGATGTCGTTGAGATTCTTATTATCTCTTTTGTTGTTTATCACATCATGGTTTGGGTGAGGAATACAAAGGCATGGTCTTTGCTTAAGGGACTCATTGTAATCCTCGGTTTTCTTTTGATTGCAGCTATCTTCAATATGAACACGATTTTATGGATTGCAGAGAACTGTCTTTCCATCGCGGTTATTGCGATTGTAGTTGTGTTGCAACCGGAGCTTCGTCGTGCGCTGGAGCAATTAGGCAAGAAAAATATACTTTCTTCTTTTATCAGTTCCGAAGGCAACCGGCAGGAAGGCCGTTTTTCGGACCATACGATTGATGAGATTGTAAAAGCTGCATTTGCCATGGGACGTACCAGAACCGGTGCTCTTATGGTGCTGGAAAGAAACGAGACCCTTGTGGAATATGAAAAGACGGGAATTGTTATTGACGCGGTTGTGTCCAGCCAGTTGTTAATAAATATTTTTGAACATAACACCCCCTTGCATGATGGCGCGGTTATCATCCGCGGGGATCGTGTAATGTCTGCCACCTGTTATTTGCCTTTGTCGGATAACCGTTCTTTGAGCAAAGCATTGGGAACGAGACATCGTGCGGCAGTAGGTATTTCTGAGGCGACGGATTCGCTTACCGTCATTGTTTCGGAAGAAAACGGAAAAGTCAGCGTTGCATACGGCGGTGAATTATTTAGCGGATTAAATCAGGAGGGATTGCGGGAAAAACTGGAAATGGTACAGGATAAACCGGCAGAAGAGGTAAAGAAAGGCTGGAGAAATAAAGTGAAGGGGGACAGAAATGAAAAAAAAGCTGACGAATAATTTGGGCTTGAAATTGCTGGCTGTCTTCGTTTCCTTTGCCCTTTGGCTGATTGTCGTAAATTATGACGATCCGGTGATTTCAAATTCCTACAGCGGTATTTCGGTAGAAATCATTAACGCGGATTCCCTTACGGACCAAGGAAAAGTATATGAAGTTCTGAATAATACGGATACCATAAGTGTAACCATAACGGGAAAACGTTCTGTGGTGGAATCCATCAGCCGGGAAAATATCCGCGCGATTGCCGACATGGAAGACCTTACAATTATGAATACGGTCGGAATTCAACTTTCTACGAATAAAAACTATAATCAGTTGGATAGTATAGAAACAGAGCAGGGTGTGTTGGAGCTTGCCATTGAAGATTTGAAAGAAATCAACATGCCGATTAATATGGTGGTGGCGGGAGAACCGGCAGAAAATTACATTGTGGGTAATATTTCCACCAACCAAAACACAGTGAAGATTTCCGGCCCGGAATCCGTGGTATCGCAGATTGCCAGAGTAGTAAGTGAGGTCAATGTGTCAGGAAGAACCTCCGATATTACAACGACGGCCGAAGTAAGACTTTATGATGCCAACGGTAACATTATCGAACATCCCAATCTTTCATTGAGTACGCGAAATATCAATGTGAGTGCGGAGATTCTCGCGACCAAAGCGGTGGAAATTGTATATAACTATTCCGGTATTTTGGAAGAAGGATATATTATTTCGGATGATATCACGGCCGATCGTATGGCAGTGTATCTGGCGGGCAGACCGTCTGCCTTAGACAGCATTAATACATTGGAAATTCCGGCTACGGCAATTAATGTGGACGGACAAAATGAAACCTTCACGGTGACGGTAGATTTGGACCGTTATCTTCCGGACGGAATTATTCTTGCAGAAAGTGATTTTGACGGCAGGGTAGCTGTGACGGTGCCCATTGCAGCGACGATTACAAGGACACTCAGTGTTCCCTTGGCGAATGTTTCGGTGAACCATGTTCCCAATGGTTATCAGGCAGAACTTATGATAAGCAGTGATAATGTATCGGAACACGAAGGAGAAATGGTACGATTTGATGTGGTTGCGGTAGGACTTCCGGCTTCGTTTACGGATGTTACGGGAAGAGCAGTATATGCATCGGTAGATATCAATGATTATCTGACTTCCATTGATCAGACGGAATTGACAGAGGGTGTGTACCGCATGGAATTGACATTCTATCTGCCGGAGGGTATCGAACTTACAGACACATATTATGTGGATGTGAAGATAGAAGCAGTGGAGTAACTGCAAAAAAATAGCTAAAGGAGCAACATTTATGGCAAGATTATTTGGAACAGACGGAGTAAGAGGCGTAGCAAATGAGGAACTGACACCGCTTTTGGCCATGCAACTCGGGCAGGCGGGAGCAACGGTTTTGACAAAGGAAAAAGCACACAAGCCGACCATTATGGTAGGGTGTGACACCAGAATTTCCGGTGATATGCTGGCCAATGCGCTTATGGCAGGTGTATGTTCTGTAGGAGCCAATGCAGTTTATGTCGGAGTAGTACCGACTCCTGCGGTTGCTTATTTGACTAGAAGATATAGAGTGGATGCTGGCGTTGTGATTTCTGCATCCCATAATCCGGTGGAATTCAACGGTATCAAGTTTTTTGACGGAAATGGCTACAAGCTTCCGGATGCAATGGAAGATGAAATTGAGGCATATATCCGTAACGATATGAAGGGAATCAAATTTGCTACCGGTTCCCGTGTGGGAAAAATTAAGTATCGTACCGATGCCAGAGAAGAATACATCAACCATGCCATTAAGGCAGTGCCCATTGAATTGGATGGTATGAAAATCGTGGTGGATTGCGCAGAAGGCGCTTCGTTCTATACTTCTGTGGAAGCGCTGAAAGAGCTGGGAGCTAATGTGATTTCGATTCATAATAATCCGGACGGAACTAATATCAATGCAAACTGTGGTTCTACCCATATGGAAGAATTACAGGCGAGAGTAGTATTTGAGAAGGCGGATATCGGTATTGCGTTTGACGGTGATGCAGACCGTATGCTTGCGGTGGATGAAAACGGTAAGGTGGTTGACGGCGATCAGATTATGGCGATTGTAGGTAATTTTATGAAGAGCCAAGGTCGTCTGAAACAGGATAAAATTATAGTGACAGTAATGAGTAATCTGGGATTCTCGCTGATGGCGAAGGAGAATGGTATTGATATTGATCAGACAAAGGTCGGTGATCGGTATGTACTAGAGCACATGAAGGAAGTTGGTGCGAACCTGGGTGGTGAGCAGTCCGGACATATCATTTTCTTGGATGAAAACACAACCGGTGACGGTCTTTTATCTGCGTTGCATTTGCTTGAGGTTATGGTTTCTACCAAGAAGAAATTATCAGAACTTGCTGCCATTATGGAAGTGCTTCCGCAGGCGCTGGTTAATGCAAAAGTTCCGAATCATAAAAAAGACAGTTATATGGAATATCCGGAAATTGCAGAGGCAATTGATACTTTGACGAAGAAGTTTGACGGAGAAGGCAGGGTGTTGATTCGACCTTCCGGAACAGAACCGATGGTTCGTGTTATGATTGAAGGAAAAGATCAGAAAATGATTGAAGAAGAGGCCAAGAAATTGGCAGAGCTGATTACCAACACCGTATTGTAATATATTTCCCGCGTGATACTTGTGAAAAAAAGGTGGGAGTGTTATAATAACAGAAGTGAGATGAGGAGAAAAACGATATCTGTATCGGGAGAAGGGATTGGTATCGGATAAAGTCTCATATGGGGTAAATGAAAGGCAAAAAACGATGATTGGAGGGAAATTCTACTATGGTAAGCCAAAAGGTTACGATTAAAAATCCAACAGGCCTACACCTACGGCCGGCAGGAAACCTATGTAAAGAAGCGATGCGTTTTCGTTCGCTGATTACATTTACATTTAAAGATAATACTGCGAATGCGAAGAGTGTACTTAGTGTGCTCGGCGCATGTGTTAAGTGTGGCGATGAAATAGAGTTCGTGTGCGAAGGTGAGGATGAAGAAGAAGCATTGAAGAGCCTTGTGGAAGCAATCGAAAACGGACTCGGAGAGTAAGATGAAAGTCTAGGTAAAATGGCCCGCTATAGGGCCATTTTTTATTCGTTTATTCCCGAAACGCTATGGGCGTAGGAGAGAATACTTGAAACGGAAAGTTTAATTACTAAATTAGTGGAGGAGTAAAATGTTAAATTATAAGCGTTATCAAAAGAATCCGGTGGAACACTTCCCGGAGCGTACCTGGCCGAACAAGGAAATTACAAAGGCACCGGTTTGGTGTAGTGTGGATTTGCGTGACGGTAATCAGGCGCTGATTGACCCCATGGTGGTTACGGAAAAGATTGAAATGTTCCAGTATCTGGTGAAGCTTGGATTTAAGGAAATTGAAGTCGGTTTTCCGGCAGCCAGCCAGATTGAATTTGACTTTTTGCGTCAGCTCATTGAAAGGAAATTAATTCCCGATGATGTAAAGGTGCAGGTATTAACCCAGTGCAGAGAAGAGTTGATTGACCGTACCTTTGAATCCATTCAGGGATGCAAACAGGCGATTGTACATATTTACAATTCCACATCAACGCTGCAAAGAGACGTTGTGTTCGGAATGGATAAACAGCAGATCATTGATATTGCCATCAAGGGAACGGAGATGGTTAAGGAACGTGCAGCAAAATTTGACGGAAATATTATCTTGGAATATTCCCCAGAGAGCTTTACAGGAACGGAACTGGATTTCTCCCTGGAGATTTGTACGGCAGTGCAGAAAGCATGGGGCCCCACAAAGGAAAATCCCATGATTATCAATCTTCCTTCCACCGTAGAGATGACGACCCCCAATGTTTTTGCGGATCGTATCGAATGGATGGATAAGAATTTTGAAAACCGTGAAAGCATTATTCTTAGCGTTCATCCCCACAATGACCGGGGAACCGGCGTGGCAGCAGCAGAGCTGGCACTTCTTGCCGGTGCAGACCGAATCGAAGGAACCTTGTTTGGCAACGGAGAAAGAACCGGTAACGTAGATATCGTCAATATTGCTTACAACATGTTCTCTCAGGGAATTGACCCGGAACTGGAATTGGACAATGTAAATGAAATTATCGAACTCTATGAGAGATGTTGCAAGATTCCCATTCACCCGAGACATCCTTATGCAGGTAAGTTGGTATTCACAGCATTTTCCGGCTCGCACCAGGACGCAATCAACAAGGGCGTGCAGGCAATGCATGACCGTAACAGAGAGCATTGGCAGGTGCCGTATCTTCCCATTGATCCTGCAGATATCGGAAGAGAGTATGAGCCGATTGTACGAATCAATTCCCAGTCCGGAAAGGGCGGCATTGCTTTCGTTATGAATACCTATTACGGATTCAAATTACCCAAGGGAATGCACAGAGAATTCGCAGATGTTATTCAGGCACTTTCCGAGAAGCAGGGTGAGGTTTCACCGGAAACCATCATGGAAAAATTCCGAGAGGAATATCTGCTTAAGAAAGAGCCCATTCACTTCCGCAAGTTGAAAGTGGATGATATGTCCGGCGAGACGGAATCCGAATTTGATACAAGAGTAACAGTATCCTATACCGACCGCGAAAAAGAGAGAAGTTTTGTGGCAGTTGGTAACGGTCCTTTGGATGCGGTGCAACGCGGTTTGATGGAGACATTCAACATCAACATCAAGATTTTGGATTACGAACAGCACGCATTGCAGAGCGGTTCCAATTCACAGGCGGCGGCATACATCCATATGTTAGATTCGGATAGCGGAAATGTAACCTACGGTGTTGGTGTAAGCTCCAACATCACCAGAGCTTCCGTCCGAGCTATTTTCTCCGCACTCAATCGTTTGGGCCTGGGTGAAAAATAAATACAAAAAGCGAGGGACAGATCCACGGATTTGTCCCTTATTTGTTTATTCTTTTTGGAAAAAATAGTAAAATGAAACAAGCGGGATGGATTGAATAAAACAAAGGAAATGAAACAGGGAAGAAATAGGAACAGGAGGAGTGCAATATGGATCATTTTGTTGATGAACGGGATTACAAATTATTAGAGGGTGACAAATATACTTTTTTCGTGCTGCGTCGCATTATTGACGGACCCTGTAAATTGTTGCTTTCGGATCATGAACGTTTGATTATTTGCTTTTCGGAGGAACCCTATCCGACTTGGATATGGACACCGGATGATGTGACAGAAGAGGAAATGGAGAATGCATATTTGCTCTTAAAGGAAAACAATTTGATTACTGAAGAACATACTTTTAATATGAAATACGAACTTTTGGATTATTTTATTAACAGAGCTTTAAAAGACGGAATTTCTTTGGCGCTTAAACTCAATATGTATGCGTACGACTGCTTCAAGCCGCTGCAGCCGAAAAAAACGGCGGAAGGCGAAATCTGTAAATGCGAAAGGGAGCATACGGAAGAACTTGCCGATTTTATTGAAGAGTTTCATGAAGAAACGGGTGTTGACCGAATGGACCGCGCGGGATGCCTGGAGCATGCAAAGGTGAAAATAGAGGAAGGAAAAACATTTTTTTGGAAGGATGGGCAGGGAAATCATGTGGCGTCCTGCTCGTACAATTTACAGGGGGAACTGGCTAGTGTAAATTTGGTATATACGAAGCCGGAGCATCGGAGAAAACATTATGCAGAGCATCTTGTTTATCAGGTATCTAAGCTGGTAACGGATGCGGGCTACATTCCGATGCTTTACACAAATGCGGATTATAAGGCATCGAATGCCTGCTATGAGAAGATTGGTTACGTCCTTCGCGGAAAATTGTGTTCCGTAGGATGATTTTGGAGAAAAATATGAACATAATAGTACAAAAATATGAAAAAAATGATTTAAATGAAATGATAGAAATTTGGAATGAAATTGTGGAAGAAGGAAATGCGTTTCCGCAGGAGGAATTATTAAATCTTGAAAGCGGGGCCGAATTTTTTGCATCGCAAACATATACCGGCGTTGCAAAGGACGGTGAAACAGGGAAAATTTACGGTCTTTACATTTTGCATCCAAATAATATCGGCCGGTGCGGTCATATTTGCAACGCCAGCTATGCTGTTTTGAAGGAGAGCCGGGGACTGCATATCGGAGAAAAATTAGTTTTGGATTGTATGGAGCAAGGGCGAGCGCATGGTTTTTCCCTATTGCAATTTAATGCAGTGGTTGCAACCAATGTGCATGCCAGACATTTGTACGAACGTCTGGGCTTTACGCAATTAGGTACAATACCAAAGGGCTTTCGGATGAAAAACGGAACTTATGAGGATATTTGCCCGTATTATCATGCGTTATGACCGGAGAATAAAGTTCGGTCGTATCGTCCCAACCACCGGTTGAGTCCGCATATTTGGGGCATTTCAACCATCGGTTCGTGTAAATGAAGGCAATGTTTTTGTATTGTAAATGATGAAAGGAGGGTTCCCGAAATGAATCAGGAAAAAATAGGAAAGTTCATAGCAGTTTGCAGAAAGGAAAGCGGATTAACCCAGGCAGCTTTGGCTGAGAAGCTTGGTATTACGGATCGCGCCGTATCTAAGTGGGAAACCGGAAAAAGTCTGCCGGACGCATCCATTATGCTGGAACTGTGCGGACTGTTAAATATTAGTGTAAACGAGCTCCTGACCGGGGAACATATTATTATGGACAATTATAAAGACATTGCAGAACAGAATCTGGTAGAAATGCATAAGCAGGAGGAAGAAGCCAATCGGAAGCTGTTGGCGGCAGAAGCCTTTTTGGTTACGTTGACCGTGGTGGCTTCCTTATCCATGATTTTGGCAGGGATTTTGATTGGTGAATTGCATACGGTTATGGCGGTGGTGCTGTGCTCGCTTGGTTCACTTATTACACTATTGGGCATCTTTTATGGTCTCAAATTGGAGCACGATGCCGGATATTACGAATGTCCGGAATGCAAGGAGCGATATGTCCCTTCCATGAAGGCGGTTGTGATGGCGCCCCACTATGGTACGACCCGAAAAATGAAATGCCCGCACTGTGGGAAAAAAGGATACCATAAAAAGGTACTGACCAAATCATAAGGAAAAGCGGTTATTGATTTTGTAAAAATAGTCTTGACCGGGACGGCCGTGAAGGCTATAATAAAGAAAAAGTTTTAGGAGGATTTTGCATGTTAAGTGTTATTGTAATGGAGAAAGTGGCTAAATAAATATTGCCGGGTGATTTTCGGTAGCATACCGGGAGTCTGCCTTTTGTTGACGTGAGAAATGTCGACATTTTCGCCTTACAATTGCTTAATATTGTGGTATATATTTTGGGAATGATATTAGCATGGCTGTACGGTCATGCTATTATTATGTTTAGGACCATGGTATCTTAATGCACTTAAGGTATGTATGGTCTTTTTTGTTTGATAAGGCGAAAGAATTAGCCACGAAAATTCCGGTTTCGGCAACAAAACCTACAAAGAAAGAGAAAAGGTAGTAATTAAGAATAAATAAAAAAATCGAAACATTAGTAAATGAGGAAAAGGAAATGAATATAGAAAAACAAATTGAATTTGACAAAGTAAAAACCATTTGGAAGGAATTGGCAATCACTGACCGGGCAAAGGAAAGTATAGAAAACGCGGGACTCTGTTATTCGGAAAAGGATTTGCAAAAGCAATT
>SVFE01000011.1 GCA_015057055.1 Lachnospiraceae bacterium
CTCTGCCAAAAGTTCTCCGGCTTCCGGCTCGATTTCCGGCTCCGGCTCTGCCAAAAGTTCCCCGGCTTCCGGTTCGATTTCCGGCTCTGCTTCAAATCGCTGCGTTAATTCTTCTAACGTAGCATTTTCTTCCACTACCTTTTGAAAATCGCCGGGAACTTCATTGCGCTCTTTCATCAATGTCTTTTCCGTATAGTTTTCTTCCGCCATCGATTCACTGCTTTCCGCAATTACCTTATCCAGCATGGCATCCAAATCAAAAGCCGGTTCTTCTTTTTCTGCATCCAGCATGTCAAATAACGCCGAAATTTCTTCCGGCGACATCTTATCGCTTTCCGGAGTAGTTACATCCACTTCCGTTTCCGGCTCCGGCTCCGTATTTTGTTGTAATGCATTTGCCAGCAAACTATCCAGATAATCTTCACTCGAACTCATGGAGACCCCTTACCTTTCAGTATAAAATAACCAAAACACTATCAGTTTATTGTATCATATCTGCAACCGCTTCACAATTCTAATTAACATAAAATCCCATAAATTCCAAGGAATTCAGCGGCACCGAAATTCCGCGCTCCTTGTTTTCGCTGGTATGTTGATAAAATATTTCGTGCACACGGTAAAATTCACTTTTTAAATTATAATAGGCCAGTTTATCAAATGCGAACCGGATAATGGACGGGAACCTCATGGAAGCTCCAAGTTCTACAATACAAAGTTTTTTATTCACGGTGGACTGCAACCATTTTTTGTATTCGGCAAACTTCTCCAGGTAGCCTTCTTCCACGTAATTTTCCGCATACAGATTATTGAAAATTAGTTTTTTCCCACACATCGGACAAACAGGACAATCCGTCTCGGACCATTCACCCGTTTTCATTTTATTAAGACACTCTGCCGCAGCATCTTTCACAGGGTAAAGCATAGGCGTACACGCCGCCTCACACTGAAGTTCATAAAGGCCGCCGCAAGGAGTCACCACATTATCCTCCCTTTCAAACACACGATAGACGGCATCATCCATTGCCAATGAAATGATGTAATAATCCTTCCCTTCCAACAATTTTTTCAAATTCTGATAAGCTTTGTCCTGGGGTAATGTATCCGCACTGTCCATAATCATTTTCCGAAGATAACTCTCCTGCCAGTCATCGGCAGAACTGTTAATTCCTCTTTCCTTTTTCAGAGTTTCGAAATCCGCTTCCATCTCATTTCCGATACCAATCAGAACTTTATCCGCTTCTTCGATACTTTTCTTCATTTTTTCAAAATATTCGTTATTCATCTTCAACCTCTGCATTCATTCCTTAATAATTGGAAAAAACCGGAGAATCCCCGGTTTTTCCATTTTATATAATTTTTAATTGATTTACGGGCATTATCTTCCGAGCACTTCATCAATTGTCTGTACCAATCTGCCGATTTCAGGCTTAGAGAGCTGCGCGTCGGCACCAAGTTGTTCCCCTTTTTTCCGCATCTCTTCATTTACAAGAGACGAGAAAATAATAACCGGAATATTGGAAAGTCCCTGGGTCTCTTTAATTAACTTGGTTAACCGGTGACCGTCCATCACGGGCATCTCAATATCGGTAATTACACACTGTACATACTTGGAAATATCTCCCTTTGCACGGCAGGAGTCTATGTAGTCCCAAGCTTCTTTACCGTTTACGGTATGGGTTAGATTGGTATATCCGGCTTTTGTCAAAGATTCAACAATCAGCTTATTCAAAAGCGCGGAATCCTCTGCAATCACGATGGGCACATCGCAACGTTCACGAACCCCGAGCGCTTCCACATCTGCCACCTTAAGTCCTGTCTCCGGGCTGATATCCGTAACAATCTTTTCGAAATCTAATATAATAACCAACTTACCGTTAATCTTCACAATTCCGGTTGCAACCCCATCTTCGGAATTGGAAATTGTAGCATCCGGCTTAATAATATCTGCCCAGGAAACACGATGAATTCCCACAACGCTCTCTACATGGAACGCAATATCCAATCGGTTAAAGTTTGTAATAATAAACAAACCGGAAGGATCAGACTCGCCGCGCTGCATACAGTTCTTTAAATCAATGGCCGTAATCATCACATCACGGGGCATAAAAATACCTTCCACGCTGGGATGTGCATTCGGCACGGGTGTAACCGCCTGATAAGGGATGATTTCGCGAATCTTTGCAACATTGATTCCGTAAGAATTACCATCCACCATGAACTCCAGAATTTCTAATTCATTCGTTCCGTTCTCCAATAAAATTTTAGAATCCATATGTCCACCTCACAAGAATAAAATAAATACCTGTCTTTTATTATAAATGTTTTCGACACAAAAGTCTATTAAAATCCGCCATTTTGCATCAAAGTAGTCTCGGCTCTCACACCGGCCATCCGCATCACCAAATTCACGTCCGTTATAGCCGCTGCATCTTCCTCCGACAATTCAATCAGCATCACATTGGTAATACTTTCCCCTGCCGGAATTACCCCCCGGTACATGCAAAAATCGTTAAACAGCATTGTCGTAAGGGGTGATTTCGTCATCTCATCATTGATTACCAACGCAAATCCCGCATCCAGCTGAGCCATATCCAGCGTATAGTCGCTGCCGCTGACATTGGCCACGGAAAATTCAAACGCTACCAACATATTATTGCCGGTGGCCATAGCCATTCCCTGCCAATCATTATCCACGGTATCCGTAGGATAGGAGCGGCATACTTCAATACTTTCAAAATTGATTTCCAAATCCGTCAGTCCGAAAAATTCATCGATATCCGTATATAAAACTTCCGGAACTACTTCGGCTTCACCGTTTCCGTCGCCTTCACCCTCTGCACCATCCGCATCGGTTTCGGCCTCTGCCATATCCTGCTCCCGCTCTGCCTGAATTTGTGCCAAAATTTCCGCTCTCCGGATTAAATCCGCCTCTTCTTCGGCAATTTCTTCTTCCGTCAGAACCGACGCTTCATAGCCTGCATGATATTCCAGCAATAACTGCGCCGCATATTCCTCCACCATTTGCAAGTGCTCGTCCGACATATCCGGAATCGCATTCGTACAACCGGTGAGCAGGACCGCTAATATGCTTATGCAAATCCATCTTGCTTTTCCAAGAATTCTCATTGCACTCCTCCTAAGTCATACTAAAAAACGTAAAAAATATCAATTCATTACCTTTCTATTGTACCATTCCGGCCAATCCCGCGCAACCGCTATTTCGTCTCAAGTTCAAACCAAAACTCCACGCCGTTTTCCTTATTTTCCACACCAAAAGCCTGTCCCATTGCCTCCATCATCGCCTTGACAATGGATAAACCGATTCCGCTTCCGCCGTATTCCCGGCTCCTTGCCTTATCTGCTTTGTAAAACTTGTCCCAGAGCCGCTTCTTTACGTCCTCATCAATCCTCCGTCCCGTATTAAATACTCCGATTCTGACCTTTCCCACGTCTTCCAGCGGGGTTACACTGACGCGGATTTGTTTATCACCGTCAGCGTACTGAATCGCATTATTAAAATAATTGCGGAAAACTTCTTCCGTCATATATTCATCTGCCCATACATATACCGGCGAAGGTTCCTCAAAAATGACTTCGATACCTTTTTGTTTGGTAATAATCTCCGAAGACTGGATAAAATACTCCAGCAAAGAAACCACATTAAAATACTCCATCTCCGGCTTATCTTCGCCAAATTCCAACTGGTTCAGGGTCATCAGTTTCTTAACCATCTGGTTCATTTTCATGGTCTCATCCATGATAACGTCCAGATAAAACTCTCTCTGCTCCGGATCGTCGGATACATTTTCCTTCAAACCCTCCGCGTATCCCTGGATAAGCGCAATCGGAGTCTTTAATTCATGGGATACATTCGCCAAAAATTCTTTTCGCAAATTGTCAATTCTGGTCTTGTTTTCCACGTCCTTTTGCAATTCCAGATTGGCATTTTTTAATTGCCGGATGGTCTCTTCCAGGGTTTCGGACATTTTGTTAAAGTTACTTCCCAAAACATCAATTTCATTGTCGCCGCGCTTGGTATATTTTGCATCAAAATCCAGTTTTGCCATCCGCTCCGAAATCTTTGTAAGCTCCAGAATCGGGTCCGAAATTTTCTTGGAAATCAGCAAAATAACCAGGGATGAAATCACCACAATTGCCGTTCCGACATTGAACATAAAACCGTTGGCAAGGTGTGCATTATCCCGAATTCCCTCTAAGGAGGTCCGAAGCATAAAAAAATTACCGTCGCCGAGTTTTCCCCACATAACCAGGTACTCAATGGCCCGTTCCTCATCCAACACATTAGTTATAATATAGGCACCCTCACCATCCGCATCCGTTGCCTCTTCCATACGGGCCACTACCGCATTTTGGAGCTGGGAAAGAAACTCTTCATAATCCGACATGGAAGTTTTTATAATATTCGCCCCGGCATCCGCAATAATAAACTCGATGTTGTAGGTGGAACAAATGCGCAGCAGTGTATCGTCAAATTCCTCCGAGTTAATATCCCCGTTGCGGCTCCAATCATCGATGATTTCATAGGTATCCTGCAACGTCTGCTTCCGGGTCTGCATGTAATACAGTTCAAAAAAGAGCAAGTTAACAAACCAGCACATTAAAAATGTCCCGGTAGTAATAAACAGAAACGAAAAAATCAATTGTTTTTTAATCGAATGTCTCATACCGCTATTATACCTCATTAAAAAAACTTTTTTCTACTTTTTATTGAAATACACAGAAAATACATAAAAAAGCTGTGGTCCGCATTAGCGAATCACAGCCATTTTTTAATTTTTATCCGTTTCCTCATTCACCCACTGCACAAAACCGTAACTGTCCAGCACCCGGAAAAACTCCGCCAAGCGCGGATACAACGGCTCCGCCGCTTCCTTAAAATGCTCTTTCACCGGCTCGCCCAGCGCAATGATGTCCTTCTTTCCGTCCATCAGGGGCCATACAAAGCTCCCCATATCATCCAAATGAATATAACTGATTTTCGGTTTCTTTAACAACATTTGCGCCAAACGGTTCATGGTTCCTTTGTTTTCAATCATCAGCGTAACCTTTCCGTCTTCTTCCTTCTTCCAATCCAAATGGTTCGCCGGCAAAGGAATGCGCTGCAAGTAGTTTTCCGATATTGGTTCTTTCTTAGTTTTCATCATTTTCTTCCTTCTTCGAAGGTTTGTTCCACAACGTAAACTTCAGCAAGGACAGAATAATAAGTCCCAAAACCAAAATGCTACCCAAAGGCGCCACAAAGGAAGGCAGATTCGCCATATGAGAACTTAAATCAATGACGCTGGCAGTTCCGGCAATTGCCATAAACGCAAGCGCGATTCCCATCAGACCTTCTCCCGCTATCATACCGGAACAGAACAAAATACCATCGTTGATAATACGTTTCTTTTCTTCCTCTTCTTTATTCATTTTGTCAAATGCAAGACGAACCAAACCGCCAATCATGATGCAGGCGTTTAGTGACACAGGCAAATATAAACCAATTGCAAAAGGAAGGACCGGAATACCCATAATTTCCACACAAGCCGCAATCGCTGCGCCAAAGAAAATCAAATTCCAGGGAAGATTTCCTTCCATTACACCCTCAACAACCATTCGCATAATATTGGCCTGAGGTGCAATAAGTTCTTGACTATTTGCCGTAAATCCCCATGCATAATCCAAAAGTTCCAAGGTAAATCCAATCGCTGCTGCGGAAGCAACCACACCGATAATCTCACCAATCTGCTGTTTCTTCGGTGTTGCACCAAGCAAATATCCGGTCTTCAAATCCTGTGAGGTATCTCCGGAAATAGCCGTGATAATACAGATAATAGAACCGATTGCAATGGCACTCTTCATACCTTCCGGTCCTACCGTACCGGTAGATTTCAACAGGAATGTGGTAGCCAAAAGTGTAGCAATTGCCATACCGGATACCGGATTGTTACTGCTACCTACAAGACCTACCATACGGGAAGAAACCGTAGCAAAAAAGAATCCGAATACCACAACAATTACCGCACCAAGAAGTGTTACGGGAACTGCAGGAACAAGCCAAACTGCTAATGTAAGCACCACAATACCGGCAATAATAATTCTGATGTCCAAATCCCGGGCCGTACGGGCAGTGTTTTTAACATTTTTTTCCTTCATGCTCTTCAACGTATCCGCAAACGTCCGAATAATCAAAGGCAAGGATTTAACCAAACTGATAATTCCTCCTGCCGCCAATGCACCGGCACCGATGTAACGGGCATAATCTTTCCAAATCTGGTTTGTACCACCCTCTTGATATAACTCCATGATGGTCATTCCATCACGCGAAAATACTTCCAATTCAGGTGCCAATAAAACTAACATGGGCATTATAACCATCCAGTTAAGAAAACCGCCGGCAAACATATAAGATGCAATTCTGGGACCGCAGATGTAACCAACACTGAGAAGTGCAGGATAAATCTGGGTACCGATTTCACCGCCGTAGGATTTAAACTTATATGAAACCGCTTCCGGTACTGCTTTCAATCCGTCAATAATAAACTTGAATACCGCAGCAAAACCCATGCCGGCAAATACGGTAGAGGCATTGGTTCCACCTTCTTCACCTGCAAGAAGAACTTCTGCGCAGGCGGTACCTTCCGGATAAGGAAGCACTCCATGCTCCCGCACAATCAAAGCATTACGAAGGGGCACCATAAAAAATACACCTAAAAGACCACCCAAAAGCGCGATAACAGAAATCTCCAACAATCCGGGCTTTTCCATTACACCTTCGGATGCCCAAATATAAAGTGCAGGCAACGTAAAAACCGCACCTGCTGCAACAGATTCACCGGCGGAACCGGTGGTCTGAACAAAGTTACTTTCCAAAATGGATTTCTTTTTTAACAGTTTACGAATTACACCCATGGCAATTACTGCCGCCGGAATGGAAGCCGAAACCGTCATACCTACCTTTGCTCCCAGATAGGCATTTGCCGCTCCAAAAACAACCGACAAAAGCACACCCATAACCACGGATGCCACCGTAATTTCCGGTGTTACCTTGTCCGCCGGAATATACGGCTGAAACTCTTTTTGTTCGTTCATGAAATAACCCTCAACTTTCTTTTGCTTTTCTCCCTAATTCACACTCTTTATATCATACCCAATTTTCGGCAGAATCACAAGGAAAACGCAAATTTTATACTTTTTTGCCTTTTTTCAAAAATAGCAGAGATGATGTATATGAACACTGCTTTCGATTTTAAAGACTTGATGTCTTTCGGAATGTTCCTCTTGGCACTGCTGACATTCATTTATTTGATATGTCACTAACATAACAAAAACCTTCCCTGTACTTTGACCGGTGCGGGAAGGCTCTTGTTTTTCCATATTGGTCAACCACTCTGTGGCGATTGCCTTTTGTTAATTATATTATAGCAGAAATCGGGATCATTACAAGTTATTTTTTCTTCCTTAATGACAATCCATCAATGTTTTGAATATACCTACACTTAGGATATTGAGATAATGTCACAAGAACTATTCTTCGATCTTTATCTCTTTTCTGTCATTCATCAAATCTCTTGCTTTTACATGCGGATGATGATAACGCTTACGCTTTTCTGGAAGACGCAGCATTCTACAAATAATGGTATCCAGTTCCTTATATGCCTGTGGTGTCTTAAACTGTATTGCCTTTGTCGGACAATACACAACACAAGCATTGCATCCATGACAACGGTGATTCCACTTAGGATGTTTATTCTCCATAGTAATATTTCTTGTAGGGCAGACTTTTTCACATATTCCACACCCCTTACATTTATCATCCGTATAAAACCCTTTGTCATATTCATTTTCTATTGCCAAATATGGTCCCATCACCTTGTTAAACCTTCTTCGTGTCAGTGGTGACATTCGTGGATAATTACGCTTTTTTCTTAGGCTTATTTCCTTGCCGACTCTTCGTACCTGCTTCTCCATATAAGGTATCATGATTTTCTCCGGCGGAAATGGTGGATACGCAATACACTGACTTGCAATACATCGCACTGCTCGTCCATAATCAAGATGTATACCTTTTTCTTCCAGAAGCATCTCTACTGTCTCAAAACTTTTCCCAAGCACCGCAATATACGTAGTAACCATAAATATATAAGCATTGGTATTTATGGTAAGCTTCTTAATAAATTCCTTAACAGTTCCTGGCACATCCCATTCATATACAGGACACACAAAACCAATCACATCTGCATCTTTTGCAGAAACATCTTTCGGATTACAACGAACAGATATAAGCTCTGCACCACCTATTGCTTCTGCAATTTTACCTGCTGTATATAAACTGTTTCCTGTTCCGCTAAAATAATAAATTATCTTCTTCATAAAAGCATCCTTCCCACGCAATTCTAAAGTGTCACACTTGTTACCTTTGTAGGGATATTATATAATGGATATATCATAAAAACAATCGTACATGCTAATATGTCACACATTGGTAATATGTGTTACCTCAAAAGAAATGGAGTACTATGAACACAACAAACGGAAGAATTGCGGAACAATCAAAAAAGAAAATCGCTGACGCATTGCTGGTTGTTTTACAACAATATGACTATAAGGAAATAACCATCACTCAACTTGCACAGGAAGCAAAGTTATCCCGAAAAACCTTTTATCGCTTGTTTACAGACAAAGAAAATGTACTATCCTATTTATTTGAAAATTTGTATATAGAATGTTTTGAATATATTAAATCCCAACACACTCAGTACTATTGGGATATTGTTCAATGCTATTTTAATTTTTGGGAAGAACGTAAATCACTATTACTTATTTTTAAACAAAGTAATCTTTTACCTGTTCTGTTTGACGGAGCATACAAATATTCCTTTAGTATTTTTGAATATATCCGCTCTAAAGATGTCGCAGAGCAGTTATCTGAGCAGTTACCGTATCTCCTTGCGTATAGTATAGGTGGCATGCATAGTATGCTATTAAAATGGGTGGAAAATGATATGACTATTCCATCCTGCATTCTGATTGAACAACTCAAAAATGGGTTTAATTCAATGAAATCGTAATCTTTTTCAACCTTCAAGTGAGTTGTCATGCTCCGTCTTTCCATCTTTACGACGCTTACTACAATCTCAGGACGCAAAAAGCGGTAGAACCCGCTGGTTCTACCGCTATATAAGTTTTTCAATATTTAATTATGAAACAGGTGAAACCTGAAAGTTTCCTCCCTGTCAATATGCTAACACTTCAATCTGCCCATTTTCAGGATGTGGTATTCCTAGAACATACTGCATTAGTGTTCCATGGCAAACAACAATCAGCGAATCAAAATTCTTATATTTATCCAAAACTTTCATAACACGTTTTTTCATCTGCTCCGCAGATTCCCATAAGCATGTTTCTCCTATCGGATGTCGGCCTTCATTCTCACTTAAGGCTTTATACGATTTTTCCGCAATATAATCCGGTAAAAAATCATATGAAACTGCATCTGCTAACCATTCATGTAAATCCGTTTCAACCTTCATATCTATATTTAACTCTTTGGACAAAATTGCTGCACTATGCAAAGTTCGTCCAAAAGGCGATGCAATAATCAGTTCTGCATTTGCCAGCCTTACGTCCTTTGCCGTTTCCTTAATCTGGCCAATTCCCTTTTCAGATAATGTCATCATGTTGTAACTAAAGTCTTTGTAAAATTTTTTTCCTGCCATGGATGTATCCATGTGTCCGTGTCTAACAAAATAGAATGTTGTCATGTGTACCTCTTTTCTTCTTAAGCATTTGCAACAGCTTCGTCTCTCTTTTTATCATAATTTGATCGAAAAAATCTTCTGTTTTATACTTTAAATTGGTATCAATTGCCTCATCTAAATGCACGAATCTAAGTATAAATCCCGCTTCTGCTTCATATTCATCCAACTTTTGTTCTGTTATTATATTTTCCACTTCGCAAAAATAGTAAAAATTTTCCTGCTCGAAAATAGTGTTAGGGGTCTTATTACTTTTTTGACGACGCAAAACACTTCCAAATTCCCTTACTGATTTAGGAATAACAACCAATCCAGTTTCTTCTCTGACTTCACGTATCAATGCTTCTTTTTTATCCTCACCTGAAAGAATTCCTCCACCAGGAAACTTATAGTATTTTTCTTTTTGACTATAAACAAGTGCTATTCTCCCACAATCATCAAAAATAACCCCTCGCGCTGATGGTCTGGAAAAAACATTATCACCTAACTCATAGTCATGTAAATCCATTTCAAACAATAGCTCCATAATAACCTCCATACCCAAGGTGAAAATTCAAATTTCACGTTCTATTTTACGCCATCCCCTAAATTAAAACAACAAGAAAACTGCCACCCCAAGTTATTTCACTCTCCTAAACATCTAATCCTTATAATCACCTATAACTGCAATTTTTTGCCATTACTTTCAGCTTCTCCAAATTCCCCCACACCCCATTTTCCTCCCTTCGCACGTCTCCAACAAAAAAGACCAATGCAACATCCATTTTCCTGAACGTCACATCAGTCTTTATATTTCCCTTCAAAAATTCCTTAGAAATATTACCAAAAATATTACCAACCACTTGGTCCATATATTCCATACAATCCATACGTTCCATATGGTCCGAAACCTCTAATGCATATTACATTATTCTTGACACGCCTACATCGATTTTTTCAACGCATACTACGCTACTCGCTGAGCCTCCATCTCGCAAATCTGCTTCGCAGATTCGCTCGCCGTCGGTGCTGTCGCACAATAAAAGGAGCGCTACAAGCACTCACGGAAGTAAACTTCCATCGTGCTTATATCACTCCTTTTGCTCTGCTCGTAGCTATTCCTCCAATTTATACCCCAGGCCCCAGATGGTTTGGATCAGGTTCCCTTTTTCGCCCAGTTTGCTGCGCAGTTTTTTTACATGGGTATCGATGGTTCTGGCATCACCGAAATAATCATAATTCCATACGTTGTTCAGAATTTTCTCTCTGGACAATGCAATTCCGCGATTTTCCACGAAATAGGTGAGAAGTTCAAATTCCTTAAAACTCAGCTCGATGACTTCGTCCTCAATCTTTACGATATGAGCCGCTTTGTCAATCACAATGCCGCCGGCTTCCAGCAGGTCGCTGCCGGCATTTGGCATGGTTCGTCGCAGGATGGCTTCAATCCGTGCCACCAGGATTTTGGCACTGAAGGGTTTGGATATATATTCATCCACTCCAAGCTGAAATCCCAGCAGTTCATCCCGCTCATCTCCCCGGGCCGTCAGCATAATAATCGGCACCTTGGAGGATTTCCGTATTTCCTTGCAAACCTCCCAGCCGTCCATCCCCGGCATCATTACATCCAATACAATCAGCGCAATTTCTTTATCTTCGTAAAAAAGCTCCATGGCACGATTGCCATCTTCCGCTTCCAATACTTCGTAATTACTCTTTAACAGGAAATCTTTCACCAATTTTCTCATGCGGCTTTCGTCATCCACCACCAAAATCTTATTTCCCATAAACTCCGTCCTTTCCTACACTGCTTATTTTTCCCTTTTCTCTAAGTATAATCCGAAATTATGGTAAAACTGTGAAAACTGCGTCAAACAATTTCCTTCCGCCGTAAATTACGTTTTCCTATTTTCCTTCCAACAATTCTTCCCGTTCTTCCAAATCGTCTTCCCAATCCTGCAGCTGTTGTTCCCATTCGGCGTATTCGTTCTGGATTTTCTGGCGGTAATTTAAAATCGTCGGGCTGTCACTGATTCCGGCAATAATCATCATAAAAATCACTGCCACAGCCAAAAAAGCAATCACTATTTTATAGATTTTATTCTTTTCTTCCGCTGCTTTCCATCTCCGCTCCAGGCGTTTTACTTTTCTGTCATCGGATGCGCCACCTTCCGCGGATTCTTTCCTGATAATTACACCGCCGCTGAAATTCTTCGCCGGAATTAAAGGAATTACTCCGTTAATCTGCTTTTCATGTTCATACAAAAAATTTTGCAAATGCACCAGATACAAAAGTCCTTCCGGCGAATGAAACACATTGCTCTCCAGCATCTTGCAATAAATGGCATACACCACCTGGGGGCGGTCATAATCCATCTGGCTTTCCAGCTTTTTTATGCGCTCCTGCTCCGTAATGGCTCTGGTGGCACTCTCTTTTTCACTATACCGAAAATTTCCGATAACATAATCTTCCGGTACCGATGTTTCATTTTCCTTTGCCGGATTACTGACTTTCTCTTTTTGAACATCCATAGATTCGTTTCCCTTCGCTTTGGTAACATTGTTTTTTTAATCGAAAAGAAACCCCACCGCAAGATGAGGTTTCTGTCTGGCACATTTTACTAATTCAACACTTTCTTCAATTCATCCATGAAGGTATTGATATCCTTAAACTCTCTGTATACGGAAGCAAAACGCACATATGCAACTGCTTCCAAATCCTTCAATTTTTCCATAACGATTTCCCCAATTATATAACTGGGAATTTCTTTTTCTTCCCTGGTAAAGATTTCGGTTTCCACTTCATCTACCAGTTTATTAATGGAATCTGCACTAATGGGACGCTTATGACAGGCACGCAAAACACCTGCTTCAATCTTCTTACGGTCATAGGTTTCACGATTGTTGTCTTTCTTAATGATAATAAGCGGAATCGTCTCAACCTTTTCATATGTAGTAAAACGCTTGTCGCATTCATCACACACACGGCGGCGGCGAATCGAGTTATTCTCCTCCGCAGGTCTGGAATCAATTACTCTGGTATTTTCATGACCACAAAACGGACATTTCATAGGTACCCTCTTTTCTGCGTTGCTTCCTCTGTTTTCCGCGGCACAACGCGACCGCAATTACTCTTTTATTATATGATTTATCCGTCATTATGTCAACCACTCCGCGGCCCATTTTTCGCCTAAATATTCACCAAAATAATATCCGGACCGATTTGACAAATCTCCGAATAAGAAATAACATACTCCGTTTCTTTCCCAAACGCGCCAAACAAATGCCACCGCCCGGGTACCACAATCTTCTTAATGCATCCGCTGCACTTATCAATTTCCAAATCACAAATATGTCCGAGTTTTCTACAATCTTTTACACTAATTACTTCTTTACATTTCAGTTCCGAATACAACATGTTCCACCATTTTGCCCATGTTCTCTTGTTCTAATCTATGCCCCTTCCTTGTCCTATTATGACGAAAATTCCGCATCCGTTTTTCGCATAGATTTCCTATTTCTGTAAATGCTAAAAAGGACAAAATAAAACACAAGGCGGTATCATTATGGCACTTCAAAAAGTAGAAATCTGCGGAGTCAATACAGCGAAACTCCCGCTTCTGAAAACCAAAGAAAAAGAGGAACTTTTTGAAAGAATAAAACAGGGCGATATGTCTGCCAGAGAAAAATTTATTCAGGGTAATCTCCGTTTGGTCCTCAGTGTAATCAAACGCTTCTCTTCCAGCAACGAAAATGCGGATGACTTATTTCAAATCGGCTGCATCGGACTGATCAAAGCAATCGACAACTTTGACAGCAGTCTTAATGTCAAATTCTCCACTTATGCCGTCCCTATGATAATCGGAGAAATTCGTCGTTTTTTACGGGATAACTCTGCTATCCGCGTCAGTCGTTCCATCAAAGACACCGCTTATAAAGCAATTTATGCTCGGGAATATCTGACGAAGAAAAACTCAGTGGAACCGACGCTGGCGGAAGTGGCCGGAGAAATCGGCATTTCAAAGGAGGACATTGTTTATGCCATGGACGCCATACAAAGCCCCATGAGCCTATACGAGCCGGTCTTCACGGAAGGCGGCGACACCCTTTATGTCATGGATCAGATTTCCGACAAAAAAAACAAAGAAGAATTCTGGGTGGAAGGTCTTGCCCTTTCCGACGCCATGCAGCATTTAAGCCCCAGGGAAAAAGAAATCGTTTCCCTGCGTTTTTTCGAAGGGAAGACCCAAATGGAGGTGGCTGACTTCATCGGCATCTCTCAGGCCCAGGTCTCCCGCTTGGAGAAAAATGCCCTGCGTATCATGCGTGGCCATCTTTTGTCCTGACCATGCAGTTTGTCCCTTGCAACGATTTCCCCGGATAACGGTTTTCCGGGATAACGGTTTTCCGGGATAACGGTTTCCCGGAACAGCGCTTCTGCCCCTCCAAGTTCCTTCCCTACTATTTTTCTCTGCCAATAAAAAATCCCCCGCACTTTCGTGCGAGGGAATTCTGTTTTTTAGTTCTGCGCGCAATCCTTAATGGAGAAGCTCATACGGCCGAGTTTGTCCTTTCCGAGACATACAACCTTCACTTCATCGCCAAGTGTCAACACATCTTCTACGCGGTCAATTCTCTCTTTGGAAATCTTAGAAATGTGAACCATTCCTTCTTTTCCGGGAGCAAATTCAACGAATGCACCAAATTCTTTAATGCTTACCACTTTGCCCTTGAATACCTGACCTTCTGCGAAGTCAGTTGTGATGGTCTTAATCATTTCAATTGCCTTATCCATCATTTCTGCTTCGGTACCGCATACGCTTACTGCACCTTCATCGGTAATATCAATCTTAACACCGGTACGTGCAATAATTTCATTGATGGTCTTACCGCGCTGTCCAACCACATCACCAATCTTTTCAGGATCAATCTTAATCTGGATAATCTTGGGTGCGTATTTGCCAACTTCTTTACGAGGCTCTGCAATCGCAGGCTTCATACAGTTTTCCATGATGAACATTCTTGCTTCACGACATCTTGCAATAGCACCTTCCACGATGGGTCTGGTAAGACCGTGAATCTTAATATCCATCTGGATTGCCGTAATACCGTCTTCGGTACCGGTTACCTTAAAGTCCATATCGCCAAAGAAGTCTTCCAAGCCCTGGATATCGGTCAAAAGAACGAAATCATCATCGGTATCGCCGGTTACCAGACCGCAGGAAATACCTGCTACCATCTTCTTGATGGGAACACCTGCCGCCATAAGGGACATACAAGAAGAACAGGTAGAAGCCATGGATGTAGAACCATTGGATTCAAAGGTTTCGGATACCGTACGGATTGCATACGGAAATTCTTCTTCGGAAGGAAGAACTGCCATAAGGGCACGTTCTGCCAAAGCACCATGTCCGATTTCTCTTCGTCCCGGTCCGCGGCTTACTTTTGTCTCACCTACAGAGTATGCGGGGAAATTGTAATGATGCATATATCTCTTGCATTTTTCATTTTCATCCAGACCGTCAATCTTCTGCACTTCTGACAACGGTGCCAAAGTACATACGTTACAAATCTGGGTCTGTCCACGAGTAAACATTGCAGAACCGTGAACTCTGGGAATGATATCTACTTCTGCAGCAAGCTTTCTGATCTGTGTGATTTCTCGACCATCCGGACGCTTGTGATCCTTCAAAATCATCTTTCTTACTGTCTTCTTCTGATACTGGTAAACAGCCTCACCAAGAACAGCAAGCCATTCTTCCTTATCTGCAAAAGCTTCTTCCAATTTCTCGGTTACTTTACGGATATTTTCTTCACGAACCTGCTTAACGTCGGTAAATACTGCTTCTTCCATTTCAGCGGGTGTAACGATTTCTTTCATTGCTGCAAACATTTCCTCAGGGATTGCACAGCTGGTATATTCGTGTTTGGGTTTGCCAACTTCTGCTACAATGCTGTTAATCCAAGCAATGATTTCCTGGTTGATATCATGTGCTTTGTAGATTGCTTCCAACATCTTTGCTTCCGGAACTTCGTTTGCGCCGGCTTCAATCATGATAACCTTTTCGGAAGTTGAAGCAACGGTAAGCTGCATATCGCCGTTCTTCCACTGTTCCTGATTCGGGTTAACGATAAATTCTCCGTCTGCAAGACCAATCTGTGTCGTTGCACAAGGTCCGCAGAAAGGAATATCGGAAATACAGGTTGCAATAGCAGAACCAAGCATTGCTACAAGCTCCGGACGGCATTCCGGATCCACACTCATAACAAGGTTGTTCAAGGTTACGTCATTGCGGTAATCCTTCGGGAACAACGGACGCATGGGACGGTCAATAACACGGCTGGTAAGAATCGCATTTTCGGATGCCTTACCTTCTCTCTTATTGAAACCTCCGGGAATTTTACCAACGGAATAAAGTTTTTCTTCGTACTCTACGGAAAGAGGGAAGAAATCGATACCGTCTCTGGGCTTTTCGGATGCCGTCGCCGTAGACAATACCGTAGTTTCGCCATAGTGCATAAATGCAGCACCATTTGCCTGTGCGGATACTCTTCCGATGTCTACGCTGAGAGTACGGCCGCCAATTTCGATACTAAATGTCTTGTACATAATTTTTCTCCTTATCCTTTTATTTTTAAGGTAGAAGATTACTCGAAAACACTGAAAAATGCATTCCGCCAAATACACCTTTCAGTGGTCTCGGCTTCTCTTCTACCTTGAAATTCATTATAACGTCTTTAAACACAGAAAGCGGATAGCAGGGCGCAAAACCCCGCATCCGCTAACAAGAACTATTTTCTGATTCCAAGTTTTTCAATCAGCGCACGATATCTTTCAATATCAATTTTCTTAAGGTAATCAAGAAGACCACGTCTCTTACCGATCATCTTGTACATACCTCTTCTGGAATGATGATCGTTGGGATGATCCTTAAGGTGAGCGGTAAGTTCTTCAATTCTTGCTGTGAGAATTGCAACCTGAACTTCCGGTGAACCTGTGTCGCCTTCGCATCTTGCGTAGGTCTGAATCATGTTCTGTTTCTTTTCTGCTGAAATCATTTTTGTTTCCTCCTAAAATTTTAGATTTGCCAAATCCAAGAATAAAGTCGGAGTCGTCTTTCTTCCTAGACTTGGTAGTTTGACTGAATCTAGTCAAATCACACACTTTGCAAGTATAACACAGTTTTCTTCCTATGTAAACCTTGAAAATGCATTTTTCTTTGCTTTTTCTGTACCGTTGACATTAGTCGTACAATAAACTCACGGCTACATAAGGGGTTCTGTAATACATGCTGGAAATGCGGATTCCGGTGCTGGGACTGCTGGCATGAATTACCTGACCGTTTCCGATATACATTGCCACATGGTTGATGACACCGCCTCTGGTGTAGAATACCAAATCACCGGGACGCACTTCCGATAAGCTGACTCTGGTTCCGCAATTGGCCTGGGCTCTGGAAGAATGGGGTAACGTCACACCATAGCGGGCATAAATACTGAGAACAAATCCGGAACAATCCGCTCCGTTGGTCAGGCTTGTCCCGCCCCAAACATAGGGATTTCCGACAAACTGCTTTGCATATTCACAAATATCCACTCGGACATCCGATACGCCTTCACCATACAAAAGTTCCGACATGGTAATGGCCGTATCCAGTTCCTCCGCCACTTCTACATATTCTGCCGCAACGTAGGCCTCTTCTCCGTCCAAGTCAATGCAAATCCAGTCGCCCATCTCTTCCACTACCAAAAGACGCTCGCCCTCCGGCACCATGGTAATGACTTCACACTCAGTATTCGGCAAATCACGGATTTTCAAAGCATCCGTCGTTACCGTTGCAATCGGCGCAACCACCTGCGTCGCACGGGCAATTGCCGCAGGTCCGGTAAGCAAATAATCCGTACTGACATATCCATCCAGTTCACCGGAGGTAATATGCGCCCAACCGTCCTGAATTTCCAAAATCTCACAGGCCGCATTATTTGACATCTTTCCGATCAGACGTCCGTCCTCTCCAGGATAAGCACGAACATTCAAATGATTCTCCACGTTGGCGATTCCCAGATTGGAATAGCCCCAATATGTTACCGGTTCCGCACTCGGTTCCATCTCTTCCATCATTTCATCCAAGGCGATATCCGCTCCTGCCATCGCCAGCACATCCTGACCGGCCTCGTTATCGCTAACCGCTGCGCGGGTAAGCTCCGTCACGGCCGTCGCATTTGCACTAACCGTAATATTCTCCATTAAAATCGTTTCCGGCTCCGTAACATTTTCGGCTACTGCGGGAGTTACCGCAAATGCCAGTGAACCAAAAAACAACGTCGCGGTCATTGTTACCATACTGACGTAACTGCTTAATTTATATTTCATCGTTTTCTTCTCCAGCTTTATCTATATTTATACAACTCTATAATTCTCTCTTGTACTGTCTAATCTTTTTTCGTATGCTTTCTGCACATGCAAATTGTTACAATATTGTTACATTTTTATTACGAACATATTATAACAACCAATGTTCCCATCGTCAACCAATTATAAAAGGGAATGATTTCCAATCACTCCCTCTTTGTTTCCTTATACCTTTGCTCCGGTAGCAACGTCCGCGTTGTCCTTATGCAATATGTAGGTTGAAATATTCAATGCATGGTCCGCCACTCTTTCCAGACCGGAAATAACATCCGAAAACAGCATGCCGGCTTCCGGGGTACATTCCTGTTTCGTCAGACGGTCAATATGGTGCTGTTGCAGTTCTTTCTCCTTTTTATCCACACAGGCTTCCAATTCATATAACTCATCCATGAATTCATCCCCTTCACTGCGGAGCATAAAACGAATGGATTTTTCAATCATGACATTTACCATGGTAAGCATATCGGCCAATTCCTTTTGTGCATCCGCACTGAAAGAAATACCCAATTCCTTACGCCGCACTGCCATGTCCGCAATATTTTCCGCATGGTCTCCGATTCTCTCAATGTCATTTGCCACATGGAACAGGGAACCGATTCCCTGCAAATCCTCAATCGGCAGGGTGGATTGGTTGATATCCACCAAGTATTTCGTAATAGAACGGTTTAAGAAATTGATATTCTGCTCCGTTTCATAAACTTCCTTAATATCCTCCTCATCCAGCGTAATCAGTGCATTCATGGCTCGATTTAAATTATCGCTGGCAAGGGAAGCCATTCTTTCAAGTTCCTTCATTCCGTCTACCACTGCAGTGGAAGGATTAAACAATACGCCGTCGCCGATGTACTGCAAACGGAAATTGTCGCGATATCCGACTTTTTCATCCTCTCCGGGCAAAATTTTATAAGTCAGTTTAACGATTCCGTTCATAAAGGGCAACAGTGCAATAACCTGTGTTACTTTAAAAATCGTATGCGCATTTGCCACAAAACGTCCGTCATCCGCAGAAATGGAATGAATGCCGCCGGCAATCGGGTCCATAAAAAACTGTAATACCGTAAACATTATGACGGTTCCGAAAATATTAAAGAGCAAATGAATGAGTGCCGCACGCTTTGCCTCTTTCTTTCCTGCCAAGGATGCAATAAGCGCGGTTACACAAGAACCGATATTACATCCGAGAATAATGAAAAGACAAATCTCCGGATTTGGGAACAAGGATTCGTCCGCCATTTTAATCAGAATACCCACGGTAGCAGAAGAACTCTGAATCAACGCCGTCACGGCAAAACCAATTAATACCGCAAAAAAGGGATTATTAATCTGGCTGAAGCGTTCGCGGATTTCATCGGATTCCTTCATGGTTTCCATTGCCCCGGACATCATATCAATACCGATAAACAATACACCGAAGCCGATAATAACGTCGCCGACTCTCTTCACCGTCTGGTTCTTGAAAAACAAATTAGTACACACACCGGCAAACAAAATCAACGGAGCATACGCCGCCAAATCAATGGATACCAACTGACCGGTAATGGTAGTACCGATGTTGGAACCGAAAATAACACCGGCCGCCTGATAAAGATTCATCAAACCGGAGTTTACAAAGCTCACAACCATGGATGTACACGCAGAAGAAGACTGTACCAAACCGGTAAATATAATTCCCACAAGAATTCCCATATACTTATTGGAAGTAAACATCTCCAACAATGAACGCAGCTTCGCACCGGCTACCTTTTCAACACCGTCACTCATTTGGGTCATTCCCAAAAGAAACAATCCCAATCCGCCAACTAACATGGTAATTTCTGCAAAACTCATAATGCAAACCTCAGCTTTCGTCTGATAAGTAAAAAATTAAAATATTTTTCTATTAAAACTGGAACAAAAATAATTTTAACGGACATAATATCCCTTTACAAGTAGCCCATTTCATTTTTTCCGTTTTGATACATAAAACGACAAAAAAACCCTTTTTTTTATGCATTTATCCCGAAAAAATTCTTTCCACTCTCAATATCCAGCAGCATTTGCGCCTTTAAATCCTCCAACGTAGCAAATTTCCGCTCTCCCCGCCGGAAGTCAACCAAGAGAACTTCCACTGCTGTC
Organism: Lachnospiraceae bacterium; assembly: GCA_015057055.1. Lineage (GTDB taxonomy): Bacteria > Bacillota > Clostridia > Lachnospirales > Lachnospiraceae > NK4A136. The sequence continues at coordinate 20,266 of SVFE01000011.1, forward strand.
TCGTACAAATTTCCGGAAAAATCATAGATATAGGTTTCCGCATTTATTACATCACTGTCCTGCACCGTGGGCTTTTTTCCGATGTTGGTTATTCCGCAAAATACATCCGGTCCGATTACTATTTTGGAATAATAGACACCATTGACCGGCAAAATCTTTTCCCTATCCGGCGTTATATTGATTGTGGGCATCCCCATTTTTCTTCCCCGATGGTCTCCGTGAACCACGGTGCCCTGAATACGGTAAAAATCCCCCAAGAAAGCCGCCGCCTTCACAACCTCTCCCTGCTCGATGAACCGACGTATCAACGTAGAACTGACTTCCACCCCGTCTTCCCTAATTTTATCAATCATCTCACAGCGATAGCCATAAGCCGCCTGCATTTTTTCAAGCAAGGCAAAATCTCCCATACCTCGCCTTCCGTAGGATAAATCCGCTCCTGCCGCAATATAGGACGCATTCATTTTCCGCACCAAAAATTCAGAAATAAATGCCTCCGGCTCAACTGCTGCGCTCTCCGTCGTCATAGGATATTCCACCAGATAATCCACGCCCAGCGATTTTAAAACCGCTCTTTTCTCTTCTTTCGTCGTCAGTTGTCTGTCATCCGCCAATCCGAAAAATACCGCGGGGGACGGATCAAATGTCATCACCGCTGCTTTTAGCCCCAGGGCCTTTGCATCTGTTATCTTTTTTAGTAACGCCCGGTGCCCTTTATGTATGCCGTCAAACTTTCCGATGGCAACTGCCGTTTTCTCTTCTATATGAAATTCTGTCGTATTTGAAATAATCTTCACTTTTTTACTCCGTAATCGGGAAAATTTTATCCGGAATCCACCTGTTTTTGGCTTCTTCAAATTCATACAAGGCAAAAAATATCCCTTCCGCATTGTAAATCCGGCGCTTTTCTTTGTCTGCACTTTGCACCGCTTCTGTAAAAGCCTCCGGCGGCAACGGATTTCCGTTATCTATTTTTACTTTCCACTCCTGCTTTACATGCAGGGGCAAATAGTCTTTCAGGGCTTCCTCCATGGGGAGAATATGCGCCTCTATGGCATTTTGCTTTACCAGTTCTTCAATCTGTGCCAGGGTAAGTGTATTTTCCAGCGAAAAATGTCCGCTTCTGGTTCGAAGCAAATACTCCATGGCACCGCCGCAACCCAATTTTTCACCAATGTCATGACAAAGCGTACGTATGTAAGTTCCCTTGCTGCAATGCACTAAAATTCGCACCTTGGGCAGAGCAATTTCTTTTACTTCAATGGAATGGATGGTAATGGGCCTGGCCTTCCGCTCCACGCTTTTTCCTTCTCGTGCAAGCTCGTATAACCTTTTCCCATCCACCTTAATCGCAGAATACATCGGCGGAATCTGCATTTGCTCTCCCACAAAACCGGCAATAACTTCTCGGACCTCTTTTTCAGAAACCCGGACCTCCCTTTCTAAGAGCACTGTGCCCGTGGTATCCTGGGTATCCGTATCGATTCCCAAAAGTAACACCGCCTCATATTCTTTTGTCTTTTCTGTCAGCATATCGCAAAGTTTTGTCCCATTACCCAAACAAACCGGAAGCACTCCTTCCGCTGCCGGGTCGAGTGTTCCGGTATGTCCTATTTTCTTTTGCTTTAATATGCCCCGAAGTTTGGCTACCACATCAAAGGAAGTGTAGCCGGCTTCTTTATAGACATTCAGGATTCCATGAATCATGAAATTCTCTCCCATTAAATCAATTGTTTTTCTATTTCTCTTAAAATCGCCTGTTTTATTTCACTAAGCTCGCCTTTCATATCCACGCCGGCCGCACGTACGTGACCGCCGCCGCCAAACACAACCGCCACCTTGGAAACATCCACATCATCGGTTGCACTGCGCATGCTGACCTTGAAAAGTCCTGGTGCTTTCTGGTAAAGGAATACGGCACAGACAACGCCCCTTGTAACTCTGAGTTGTTCTACAACACCGCTGAAATCACTCTTTTTCGCACCAAACTCATCCATAAGTGCCTGGGGTGCCTGTCCTACAATTACCTTATCCTCATAGTACAGTTCGCTGTCCAAAACAATTCTGCCCAGCAAACGGTTTTGCATAAATGTTTTTTCGTAAAATGTCTCGTCCAGCAATTTAGAAAAATCAAATTCATATTCCAGCAACTCTGCCACCAGACGAAGGGTTTTAGCCGTTGTATTAGAGTATTTGAATACGCCCGTATCATGAGCAATTCCCATATATAACAGCGACGCGATCGTAGCATCCATGTATTCCTTCGGAATCATCTGCACCACCATTTCGCTGGTAGCGCTGGCCTCCGGTTCCACATAATTTACCATGCCGCAACCTGATGCATTACTGATATGGTGGTCGATATTAACCGTCTTTTTTGCCGCATCAAAATAAGGCGTAGCCTTTCCCATACGGTCCGATGTTGTATCCAAAGCAATAAAGGCATCAAAGCAGGTCTCTTCGTTATAATCCGACGCAATAATGTCAGCCCCGGGAATGTGAGCAAATGCGGCTTCCGGTTCTTCCAAAAAAACCACAATTTCCGCATCCGGCATTCTCTTTTTCAGGTAAAAATACAATGCAAGAGAAGAACCGATGCAATCACCATCCGGATTAATATGACCGCTAATCGCAATACGATTTGCATTTTTTACTTCTGCGTAAATATCAAATGTCATCTTCCTCTTCCTTTTTCTCACGAGGTCTGTTTGCTTCCTCGATGAGTTTTGCCATATGATTGCCGTATGCAATGGATTTATCCACGTAAAAACGAAGTTCCGGTGTGTTACGAAGATTCAATTTCTTTGCCAACTGGCTTTTCATATAGCCCTCTGCTCTTTTCAATCCCGCCAACGCCTGGGCTTCCTCTTCTTCCTCGCAAAGCAGGCTGACCCATACTTTACAGGTTTTCAAATCCGGCGCACACTCCACGTCTACTACCGAAGTAAACTCCGGAACCCTGGGGTCCTTAATTTCACTGCGGATTACCTCCGCAAGAACCTTCTGGACCTCAGCGTTAATTCGGGTATTTTTTACACTATTTTTTCTCATACTTATCTGGGTACCTCAACCATAATATAAGCTTCTACGATATCAAGCTCCTGCATCTGTTCAAATCCTTCAAATACAAGACCGCATTCGAACCCTGCTTTTACTTCTTTCACATCATCCTTGAAACGTTTCAGGGAAGCAAGATTTCCTTCGTAAATCTGCTCGCCTTCGCGGCTGATTCGAATCTTACATCCTCTCTGGAACATACCGTCAAGAACGAATGCACCGGCGATATTACCGATTGCAGACGCCTTGAAAATCTGACGAACTTCTGCATGACCGATTACTTTTTCCTCGAATACAGGATCCAGCATTCCCTTCATGGCAGCCTCAATATCTTCAATTGCCTGGTAGATTACTTTGTACAGACGTACATCTACGCCTTCCCGCTCAGCGGTCTGTTTTGCCATGGCATCGGGACGAACGTTAAATCCGATAATGATTGCTTCGGAAGCGCTTGCCAAAATAACGTCAGACTCATTGATAGCACCTACGCCGCCGTGAATCACCTTAACCACAACTTCCTCATTGGAAAGTTTCAGCAAGGACTGTTTTACTGCTTCTACGCTACCCTGCACATCGGCTTTGATAATCAGGTTGAGTTCCTTCAGGTTGCCTTCCTGAATCTTGGAGAACAAATCGTCCAAAGACATCTTAGCCTTAGTATCTTCCAATAATTTTGCTTTATTCTGGGCAATAAAGGTTTCTGCGTAATTCTTAGCCAATTTATCATTGTCATGACAGATGAAAATTTCACCTGCATTGGGAACATCATTAAGACCCAAAATTTCTACCGGAGTAGACGGACCTGCTTCTTTCACACGTCTTCCCTTATCATCCACCATGGCTCTTACTTTACCATGAGAAGCACCTGCGGAAATAAAGTCACCTACATGCAAGGTTCCCTTCTGAACCAATACGGTAGCAACCGGACCGCGTCCCTTATCCAATTCCGCTTCAATGACAAGACCTCTTGCCTGACGGTTCGGATTGGATTTCAATTCCAATACATCTGCGGAAAGGAGTACCATTTCCAATAGTTCTTCGATACCTTCTCCGGTTTTCGCGGATACATTTGCGAAAATAGTGGTACCGCCCCAGTCTTCGGAAATCAATTCATATTCCGTAAGTTCCTGTTTTACTCGGTCTACATTAGCACCGGGTTTATCAATCTTATTTACTGCAACTACGATTTCAATACCTGCCGCTTTCGCATGGTTAATTGCTTCTACGGTCTGGGGCATAACACCGTCGTCCGCTGCAACCACCAGAATTGCGATATCGGTAGAATTTGCACCACGCATACGCATGGAAGTAAATGCTTCGTGTCCGGGGGTATCCAAAAAGGTCAGTTGCTTTCCGTTTACGTTTACAGTGTAAGCACCGATATGCTGGGTAATACCGCCGGCCTCACGGTCGGTAACATGAGTCTTACGAATTGCATCCAAAAGGGAAGTTTTACCGTGGTCAACGTGACCCATAACACAGATAACGGGCGGTCTTTCCACCAAGTTCTCCGGTGCTTCTTCCTCTTCCTTGAGAAGTTCGGCAATAACATCCACCTTTTCTTCTCTTTCGCACATAATCTCGTATTCCAAGGCAATTTCCTCTGCTTTCTCAAAAGAAATTTCCTGATTAACCGTTACCATCTCACCCTGCATAAAGAGTTTCTTTACAATTGCAGAAGGCTGGATTTTCATCTTGTCAGCCAGATCTTTGATGGTGATTTCATCCGGAAGAACAATTACTTTGATATCATCTTCCACCTTTTCCTCTTTTACTTTTACCGGTTTAATGAAACGGCCGGCCTTGCTGTTTCGGCCTCTTCCCAATGTCATTTCGCCGTCTTCTTCGTAAAGATGGTCTTTTTTGCTCTTCTTATCTTTGTCCTGAATATTATTACGACGCTTTTCATCATCGCGATGTTTCTCTTCCGGCATCGGCACATCACCGCCAAAGCCCTTTCCTGCGGGCTTGCTGCCGGGACGCTGGAATCCTCTTTGTGCATCCTGTCCGGGCTTACGGAAGCGATTGTCGCCATTGCCATCTCGTCTGGGGGCGCCGCCTTCGCCTCCTCTGTAGGGTCTCTGTCCGTCGCGCTGACCGTCTCTGTTTTGTCCGCCGCGGTATCCGCCCTGATTATTCCGATTATCGTAACGATTTTCGCCGTGATTATTTCTGTAATCTTCACGTCCCTGGGGTCTGTTTTCGTTTCCGGAGGGCTGCTGTCTTTCCTGTTCGCGGGCTGCACTTTCTCTGCGTGCCTGCTCCTGCGCTGCAAGCAGAGCCTGTTCTTTCATCTGCTCCTCTTTCTCAGCCTGAAGTCTGCGGTTGGTCACTTCTGCCGCACGGTCAATCATATTGGCTCTGGGACGAATCGGACCGTTTGGTCTCGCAAAATTGTTATTGTTATTTCCGCGATTGTCGGAATAGTTATTTCCTCCCTGAGGACGATACTGACCGCCACCGTTTCTTCTGTCCCCGTTGTAATTACGGTTCTGCTGATTACGGTTCTGCTCATTTCCGACAATGATAATATTCTTTTTCTTTAAGCCCGGTTTTTTCGGTGCTTCCGGCTTTGTCTCAGTCTTTCCTTCCGGCTTTACCTCTTCCTTTCCTTCCGGCTTTGCCTCTTCCTTTCCTTCCGGCTTAGTTTCTTCCATCTTCACTGTTTCCGCCTTGGGCTTTGCTTCTTCAGTTTTCTTTTCTGTTTCAACGGAAGGCTCATTTTCTTTTGTTGCATCAATCTTCTTAAATCCCATGGAAGCCAATGCCTTTACTACGATTTTTTCCTCATCTTCGGAAAGTCCGCTCTGGGCCTTCTTTCCTGCTATGCCGTTTTGTTCCAATATTTCAATTACCTTACTGTTTTCCAAACCGTCATATTCCTTTGTAAAACTGCTAATTCTTTTTGCCATGTACTATCTACCTCCCGTTATTCTTGGAATCCGCTACCAGTTTCTGAATGGATTTTGCAAATCCGGCATCATTCACTGCAATGGACGCTCGTAATTCTTTTCCAATTGCATGCCCCAGTTTCCCTTTGTCTCCTACACAGACAAGAGGGACATGATAAAAGTTACACATATCTCGAAAATTCTTTTTGGTATTATCCGAGGCATCCTCTGCCACCACCACCAAAAAAGTTTTTCCTTCCTTAACACTTTTTTCCGTCATAAATTCTCCGCTGGCCAGACGCCCTGCATTCTGCGCCAAACCAAGCAACGATAAAATTTTACTTATTTCCACCGGAAGCATACTCCTTTTCCAACGAATCATATACCTCTTCAGGTATCGCCATCTGAAATGCTCGTTCCAAGCCTTTACTTTTTCTTGCTTTTTTCAGGCACGCGTCACTTTTACAAAGATATGCCCCCCGGCCGTTTTTTTTGCCGGTCAAATCCAAAGAGATTTCACCTTCTTTGGTTTTGATTACCCGCATCAGCATGGTTTTTTCTTTCATTTCGCCGCAGCCGATACATTTTCTTTGCGGAATTACTTTTCCCATTACGCGCTACCTTTCTGTCTTATATCTTACTAATGTCACGAAGTTTTATTCTTCCTCGGAACCTTCATCAAAGGTTTCTCCGGCTTCATCGTACTCACCGTCTTCGTACATTTCGTCTTCTTCATAATATTCATAATCGTCATCGCTCATGTAGTCTTCCATACGGAATCCGTATGCATCCTTCGCCTGAGTTTCGGATTTGATATCAATCTTGTAGTTGGTAAGTTTTGCTGCAAGTCTTGCGTTCTGACCTGCTTTACCGATTGCAAGGCTGAGCTGATTATCCGGCACAACGACGTTGGCAGTCTTCTCATCCGGGTCTGCAAATACATTGATAATCTGTGCAGGTGAAAGTGCGTTACGAATCAAATTACCGGGGTTTTCATCCCAGCAAATGATATCGATTTTTTCACCGCGAAGTTCTTTTACAATTGCATTTACTCTGGCTCCGTTAACACCTACGCATGCTCCTACCGGATCTACATTTTCGTTATTGGAATAAACTGCCATCTTGGTTCTGCTTCCCGCTTCACGGGCAATGCTCTTGATTTCCACCGTACCGTCTTTGATTTCCGTTACTTCGGATTCAAACAACCGTTTTACCAGTTCCGGATGGGTACGACTTACGGTAATCTTGGATCCCTTCGGTGTACTCTTTACTTCCAAGATGAACACTTTCAATCTCTGGTTCGGCGCATATTCTTCACCGGCTACCATTTCGGACTCCATCAAAAGACCATCCGCTTTACCAAGATTTACGTTCCAGTTTCTTCCGCTTCTTCTCTGGATGACACCGGTCATAATATCCCGTTCCTTAGTATGGAACTGGTTATATACCACGTTTCTTTCTTCTTCACGGATTTTCTGTGTAATTACGTTCTTTGCATTCTGGGTTGCAATACGACCAAACTCTTTAGAATTTACCTCAATTTCAACCGTTTCCCCAATCTGTACCTCCGGATTGATTTTCTTTGCCTCATCCAAAGAAATTTCAATCGCCGGATCCATAACATCATCTTCCAGTTCTACAACCTCTTTGGTTGCAATTACATGGAATTCACAAGTATTTTTATCGATATCCACACGGATATTATCTGCACTCTTAAAATGATTCTTGCAGGCAGTCACCAAAGAATTGCTGATTGCTTCAAACAGTGCCTCTTTGCTGATTTCCTTCTCTTTCTCCAAGATATCCAATGCTTCCATTAACTCTTTGTTCATTTTTCCTTTTCCTCCTGATTAAAAATCTAATGCAAGTCGAACCATCGCAATTTTGGTTCGCTCAAATGTAAGTTCCTTGTCGCCTTCTTCAATCACAATTGACTCTTTTGTGTAAGACTTTAAAATACCGGCAAACTCCTTCTGCCCGTCCCTGGCTTCAAACAGTTTCAACTCCACCTCTTCGCCGAGACTCTTTTCCAAATGCCGGTCCTTTTTTAACTGTCTGCCAAGTCCCGGACTGCTGACTTCCAAAATATAAGGATCCTTAATAAAATCCGCTTCATCCAATTTATCGGATAGTTCACGACTCACCTTCTCGCAATCTTCTATGGTTACTCCGCCTTCCTTATCAATGTAGGCTCTAAGATACCAGTCGCTTCCTTCCTTTACATATTCCACATCATAGATTTCCACCTGATGCTTTTGCACAATGTCTTTTAATAATTCTTCCGTTTTTTCTTCGTATTCTTTTTTACCCGCCATTCCTACTCCTTTCCTTCCTGATATTAAACTTTCTGAACATAAAAGTTTTACTGCTCATTTCATTTTTCTGAATATGAATGCATATTTTCACTATAAATTTTTTCAATAAAGAAGAGTAGGTTTTCACCTACTCCTTCCAAAAATTTCTATTACCATAAGTTACGTTAACACTTTTTACGGGAAAATGCAAGCATTTTCTTTAATAATACATTTTTCATTAACCCAAATGAACTTGCAGGCAATTTACTTTTCATTGTGATTTACCTCCACGGTCCATGTTTTTTCGTTTGTTTGTTCCAAATGCATTCCGTAAAAACTGCGAAGTGCCTTTTGCATCTCTGCCACATCCCTTTGCCCTGCCGTCTCATAAGGGGAATGCATGGCAAGCTGGGCCAGTCCGATATCCACCGTAGGAATCGCTACTTTCGTTGCTGAAATATTTCCAAGGGTTGACCCACCCGGCATATCCGAACGGTTTGCATATCGTTGGTATTTCACACCTGTTTTCTCGCAAAGCGTCGTAAAAACACTTCCGGAAAAACCGTCGCTGGAATACCTTTGCGATGCTTGATACTTAATTACCACACCGCCGTTCAGACTGCAGGCATTGTTGCCATCACTAAGTTCCGGCGCATTGGGATGTACGCCATGGGCGTTGTCCGCTGAAACCAGGAAAGACGAAGCCACCGCCCTGCAATAATCTTCCCGGTTACCGCCGTCTGCCAGAAGAATACGAAGCAGCACATCCTTTAGGAAATCGCTTTCGGCGCCTTGCCTGGTACCGCTTCCCACTTCCTCATTATCAAAGAGACAAAATATGGGTATTTTATTATCCGCTTCCTTTCCTTCACTTTCCACAAACGCAGAAAGTCCAAGGTAGGCGCACTCCAAATCATCCAGTCTGGGACCGGAAAGAAACGCGTTTTCATATCCCCAGGTGCTGCATTTCATGGGATTATAAACAAACAAATCCTTCTCTAAAATGTCATCTTCGTTGCATCCCAGTTTTTCTGCCAAAACCTTATTTAATGCACCCTTTACATTTCCACTTCCCCAAAGCGGTTGCATATCCACATGCTTTTTATAGACATAGCCGTTGTTGATTTCTTTGTTCAAATGAACCGCCGCATTGGGAATCAGCAGCATATCTTCTTCAAAACGCACCAGTTTTTCCGTGATAGTTTCCTTTTCTTTCACAAATACTCTGCCTGCCAGAGAAAGCGGCCGGTCCAGCCAAGGTGCCAGAATCATCCCACCGTAGGGCTCCACCAAAAGTTTGGTATACTGTTCTCCCACCGAAACCTCCGGATTTTCTTTTACTTTAAAGCAGGGCGAATCGCTATGGGTTGCCACCAGCAAGAACCCCTGCCTGTTTTTGCGATAACGAAATGCAATCAACGAGGAGGAATTTCTTTTAACGTAATATTTGCCGCCATCCTGAAGCTCCCAAGGATCCCTTTCCGACAGTTCCCGGTATCCGTTGTCTGCAAGAAGCGCGGACGCATTTTCCACCGCCCAGTAATTGCACGGACTCTCATTGATAAATTTCATCATTTTGTTAATCAGTTCCATTTTCCCCTCCACTTTCCTACCTTTATTTTTCCCGGAAATTTTCCTGCAAAAAACCTCCGCATTCGCTATTTTACGAACCGGAGGTTTCTGTACAATTTATTTACGCACAAGCAAGGACTTTCCGGTCATTTCTACCGGCTGTTCTTTACCCATAATCTCAATCATGGTCGGAATAATGTCCGCAAGGCATCCGCCTTCACGAAGTGTATATGCCTCATCATAATTTACAAGGATAAACGGAACCGGATTGGTGGTATGAGCAGTAAACGGTTCTCCTGTTTCATAATCCACAAGCTGCTCTGCATTACCGTGGTCCGCGCAGATAAACATTGCACCGCCGTTTTCTTTAATCGCTTCCACAGCTCTTCCTACGCACTCATCCACTGCTTCTACTGCCTTGATTGCAGCGCCTTCCACACCGGTATGACCTACCATGTCAGGGTTAGCAAAGTTAATGATAATCACATCATAGGTACCGCCCTTAATTGCTTCTACCAGCTTATCGCACACACCGTATGCGCTCATTTCCGGCTTCAAATCATAGGTTGCCACTTCCTTGGGAGAAGGAACAAGCACGCGGTCTTCACCGGCATTGGGTTCTTCCACACCGCCGTTAAAGAAGAAGGTTACATGGGCATATTTTTCTGTCTCTGCAATTCTTGCCTGAGTCATATTATTTGCTGCAAGCCATTCGCCAAACGTATTGGTTACTGCAATCTTGTGGAATGCAACGTCTTTGTTGGGAATGGTAGGGTCATAATCAGAGAAGCATACAAACGTGGTATCCAATCTCTTCTCTCTTGCAAATCCGCTAAAATCATTGTCACAGAATGCTCTGGTAATTTCTCTTGCACGGTCCGGACGGAAGTTAAAGAACACTACGGAATCGCCGTCCTGGATGGTAGCTACCGGAGCGCCGCCTTCCATGACTACGGAAGGTTTTACGAACTCATCATATTCCTCTTTGTCATAGGAATTCTGAATTGCTTCTGCTGCGCTGTTTGCAGTTATGCCTTCGCCCTTAGTAAGCGCAAGATACGCTTTTTCCACACGGTCGTAGTTATTGTCACGGTCCATTGCATAATAACGTCCTGTTACGGAAGCGATTTTACCCACACCGATTTTTGCCATTTCTTCTTCCAATGCAATGGCAAAATCCTTACCACTGGCAGGCGGAGTATCACGTCCGTCCAAGAAGCAGTGTACAAAAACCTTGGACAAATTATTCTTCTTGCAAAGTTCCAAAAGACCATATAAATGGGTATTGTGGCTGTGTACACCACCGTCGGACAAAAGTCCGAACATATGAAATGCGGAATCATTCTTCTTACAGTTCTCTACCGCTTTCAAAAGTGCGGGATTTTCAAAGAAAGTTCCGTCCTGGATTTCTTTTGTAATTCTGGTGAGTTCCTGGTAAACAATTCTTCCGGCACCCATATTAAGATGTCCGACTTCAGAGTTACCCATCTGACCTTCCGGAAGACCGACTGCCATACCGCTGGCATTGCCCTTTACGAAAGGATATTCCTTCATAAGGCGGTCCATAACGGGAGTCTTTGCCTGCGCTACCGCATTGCCGTTGTCTTTTTCATTCAAGCCGTAGCCATCCAAAATCATAAGCACTGTTGTTTTCTTACTCATTATTATTTGCTCCTTTAATTTATCGTATTCAGGCCGTTCGCCTGTTGGTTACCGCAATAAATTATACCCCATTTTCCGGTTAGTCGCAACAAATTTTGTGGAAAAGCATAAATTTGCAAACAACGCAAAATATAGAATTAGAAAAACGTCCCACTGTATCAAACAATGGGACGTTCTCAACATAAAATTCTTTGTTTTAGATTAGAAATTTACAATCTTTCCAAAATCAGCCTTAAGGGAAGCGCCGCCTACAAGACCACCGTCGATGTCGGGCTGTCCGAAAAGTTCTGCTGCGTTAGAAGCGTTAACAGATCCGCCGTACTGAATACGAACTGCTTCTGCAGTAGCTGCGTCGTACATTTCAGCGATGCAATCACGGATTCCTTTACATACTTCCTGAGCCTGCTCTGTCGTTGCTGTCTTACCGGTTCCGATAGCCCAGATGGGTTCGTAGGCGATAACCATGCTCTTAACCTGGTCTGCAGTAACGCCTACAAGGTCAGATTTGATCTGAAGACGAATCCAGTCCATAGTTACGTTCATTTCTCTCTGTTCCAAAGATTCACCACAGCAAAGGATGGGTGTAAGGCCTGCTTCGAAAGCTTTCTTTACTTTCTTGTTCAACATGCAGTCGCACTCTTTGAAGTAGTCACGTCTCTCGGAGTGACCGATGATAACGTACTCAACACCTGCATCTTTGAGCATTTCTGCAGAGATTTCTCCGGTGTAAGCACCTTTCTCTTCGTAATACATATTTTCAGCACCAACTTTAACGTTTGTGCCTTTTACTGCTTCCACAACAGGAATGATGTCGATTGCAGGTACGCAATATACCACATCAACAGTATCGGATTTTACTAAATCCTTTAATTCTTCACACAATTTTACTGCCTGGCTGGGAGTCATGTTCATCTTCCAGTTTCCGGCAACGATGGTTTTTCTAGCCATTTTTATTTTCCTCCTAATTTAATTGTCATAGGTTTTCCTATTTCCTTTTAATAAAACGATTCCGCCAATGATAAATGCAAGACTGAGGAGTCCAAAGACAATGCCTACGATTTTACCTACCAATCCAAATACACCGCTGATTCCGTCAATAATTCCTTCCAGTAACTCCGGCGCAAAGGCATTTCTCGGATTCTCTGCATCATAATACACTTCTATTTCATCGCCTTCATCATAGTCAGAAGAATAAGCATCAACGGAAAATTCGTAGTAATCTCCGTCTTCTGTATAGAAACCGATTTCCGTATAAGAATCACTTCCGTAAGAATAGTCAGAGTTCCCATCCATATAGACAATTTCTCCGTCGGTACTTTCCAATTCGTCAAACTCATCCATTTCGTCTTCCATTTGTTCCACCGATAATTCTATCATCTTCTCGACAAACAGAAAGCTTCCGCAAACAGACACGGTGACGAGGAGAAAAATAACTCCGATTACAATCATAATAATACCGGCTACTTTTTTTCCGTTACTTTGCATCTCATTCTCCTTTATACTTTATCGAAATTATTTGTCATCTGCTGCAACTACACCGGGAAGTTCTTTACCCTCCAAGAATTCAAGGGAAGCACCGCCACCGGTAGAGATGTGGCTCATCTTGTCTGCAAAACCAAGCTGGTTTACAGCTGCTGCGGAATCACCACCACCGATAATGGTTGTAGCGTCTGTTTCTGCAAGAGATTTTGCAACTGCAATGGTACCTGCTGCAAGAGTAGGATTTTCAAATACACCCATAGGTCCGTTCCATACAACAGTCTTAGCGGACTTAACAGCATCTGCATACATTTCTGCAGTCTTTGTACCGATATCAAGACCTTCCATATCAGCAGGAATCTTGTCTGCATCTACTACCTGTACTTCAATGGGAGCATCGATAGGATTCGGGAATCCTGCTGCAATTGTGGTATCGATAGGAAGAAGAAGCTTTTTGCCAAGCTTTTCTGCCTTTTCCATCATCTCTTTACAGTAATCAATCTTCTCTTCGTCAACCAAAGATTTGCCGATTTCGTATCCCTTTGCTTTTAAGAATGTGAATGCCATACCACCACCGATGATCAAAGTATCACATTTCTCAAGAAGGTTGTTGATAACGTTAAGCTTATCAGCAACTTTTGCACCACCAAGGATTGCTACGAAAGGACGAACCGGATTTTCTACAGCGTTACCAAGGAAATCGATTTCCTTCTGCATAAGGTAACCAACTGCACATTCGCCGCCTTTTGCACGAACAACATCAGTTACACCTGCAACAGAAGCATGTGCTCTGTGGGAAGAACCGAATGCGTCGCATACATATACATCACAAAGATCAGCCAATTCTTTGGAGAATTCTTCGCCGTTCTTGGTTTCTTCTTTACCACGGAAACGAGTATTCTGAAGAAGAACAACATCGCCTTCTTTCATAGCTGCAACAGCTGCAGTAGCTGCTTCGCCGGTAACGTTGTAATCAGCAACAAAGGTAACTTCTTTTCCGAGTTTTTCAGAAAGTCTCTTTGCAACGGGTGCAAGGGATTCTTTCTCATTGGGACCTTCTTTAACTTTACCAAGGTGAGAGCAAAGGATAACTTTACCGCCATCTTTCAATAATTTCTCAATGGTAGGAAGCGCTGCTTTGATACGTGTTTCGTCAGTAATCTGACCATCCTTCAAAGGAACGTTAAAGTCACATCTTACCAATACGCGTTTTCCGCTTACGTTGATATCATCAACTGACTTTTTGTTTAATGACATGGATATGTCCTCCTTAAAAATTTTTATTATACATGGCTACTGTAATGCTCCAACCAAGCTATCCTCGTTTGTACCAAAACAGAATCACCACATTATATTTACGAAACTACTGTTTTAAAAAAATCAGGTCCGGTCCTCTCAGGACCGGACCTTGAAAGCCTCTCTTATTATGAGAATATCAAATTACTGCAATTCAGCGAAGTATTTGATTGTTCTAACCATCTGGCTTGTGTAGCTGTTTTCGTTGTCATACCAAGAAACAACCTGTACTAAGTTGTCTTCACCAACCATAGTCTGTGTTGCATCGAAGATAGAACCGTATGTGCTACCGATGATATCAGAAGAAACGATTTCTTCATCATTGTATCCGAAGGATTCTGTAGCTGCTGCTTTCATAGCTGCATTGATTTCATCCTTAGTTACGCTCTTCTCAACAGTTGCTACAAGGATTGTTGTAGAACCTGTAGGAGTAGGAACACGCTGAGCGGAACCGATAAGTTTTCCGTTAAGTTCAGGAATAACAAGACCGATAGCCTTAGCTGCACCTGTAGAGTTAGGAACGATATTTACAGCACCTGCACGAGATCTTCTAAGGTCACCCTTTCTCTGAGGACCATCAAGAATCATCTGGTCACCTGTGTAAGCGTGGATTGTGCTCATGATACCGGATTTGATTCCAGCTAAATCGTTAAGAGCTTTTGCCATAGGTGCCAAGCAGTTTGTTGTACAAGAAGCTGCAGAGATGATTGTATCATCTTTTGTCAATGTTTCGTGGTTAACGTTATATACGATGGTAGGAAGGTCATTACCTGCAGGAGCAGAAATAACAACTTTCTTTGCACCAGCGTTGATGTGTGCCTGTGCTTTTTCTTTGGATGTGTAGAAACCGGAGCATTCAAGAACTACGTCTACTCCAAGTTCACCCCAAGGACAGTTGTTTGCATCAGGGAAAGCATAAATCTTAAGGGTCTTTCCATCAACTGTGATGGAATCTTCGCCAGCAGATACGGTATCTGCTTTTGCATATTTACCCTGAGAAGAGTCATACTTCAAAAGGTGTGCCAACATCTTAGGGGATGTCAAGTCATTGATTGCTACAACTTCGTATCCTTCTGCACCGAACATCTGTCTGAATGCAAGACGACCGATACGACCAAAACCATTAATTGCTACTTTTACTGCCATTGTTTAATTCCTCCTAAAAAAATTTGTTATTGATTTTTTATTGTAATCACCTAAGTTTCGCGTTTTCACGCGCCTTTATGATTATCAAACGAATCACAGCAAACTTATTGTAACTAATTTGTCCTAGAAATTCAAGAAGAATTTGTAAATTATTTATTAAGATTCTGATTTTTTTTCCGCTTCTGTGTTATGATGTAGAAAATTAACGAAAAACAAATCGCAAAACGGAGGTTTCTATGGCTATTTTAGCAGATTGTCACATGCATTCATCCTTCTCCGGCGATTCCAATGCTTCTATGGAATCCATGATTTTAAAAGGAATCGAACTGGGATTGAAAGAGATGTGCTTTACCGAACATCAGGATTTTGACTTTATCTATGTAGATGGAGAGCCGGAAGACTATTTCGAAGTCAACACCGATTCTTATTTATATGAACTATTAAAATACAGGGAGAAATACAAAGACAAAATTAGTGTCTCCTTCGGAATCGAACTGGGAATGCAATCCCATCTTTCACGCAAGCTGGCTGCCTATTCCAAAAATCACGATTTTGATTTTATCATTGCCTCTTCCCACCTTTGCAATCGCAAAGATCCCTATTTAAAAGAGTTCTTTGAAGGTCGTCCGGAAAAAGAAGGCTATCATGAATATTTCCAATACATCAGCGAATGCATTCGTTCTTTCCAAAACTTTGATGTCTATGGACATTTGGACTACGTGCTTCGTTACGGTCCTACCCGCAATGAAAACTTCTCCTTCGGGGAATACAAAGAAGACATTGATAAAATTTTAACCTTACTAATTGATAACGGAAAGGGAATTGAAGTCAACTCCAGCGGCTTTTCCTATGGTCTTGGCGCGCCCCACCCCTGCCGGGAAATCTTGCTGCGTTACAAAGAACTGGGGGGAGAAATCCTGACGATTGGCAGTGACGCCCACTCTCCCGAGCGCATTGCGGCGGATTTCGATAAAGTTTCCGACCTGCTCACGACCTGCGGCTTCACCCACTATTGCGTGTTCAAAAACCGCATGCCGGAATATTATAGAATCTGATTTCATACAATGTGTTAAAACTCATCAGGAGTTTTCACATGAACCATCTGTTATCTGAAATAAAACGGCGCCCGCTTATTCTCGGCACCATTATTCTTACCTTAGCCGGCCTTCTGAGTCGGCTAATCGGTTTTTTTCTCCGCATCTATACCGCCCACCTTTTTACCGAAGAAGAAATCGGTATTTTCCAATTGATTGCCCCCCTTTTGGCATTGTCTTTTGTACTGACCGGCGCCGGACTGCAGACCGCCGTCTCTTCTTTTGCAGCCTCTCATTTTGCCCGCGATGATAAAGCCGGTGCTTTTTCTTCTCTGCTTTCCGCCCTCTTTATGGGCATTGGTATTTCTGCTCTTGTTACTTTCCTTATGTATCATTTTTCAGAGGAAATTGCGTTACACTTTTTGTCTGAGCCGCGCTGCGCGCCTTGCATCCGTTTTATTGCCCTCTCCGTTCCCTTTTGTTGCATTCACTCTCTGGTAAACGGCTTTTGCTATTCCATGAAAAAAAGTGCTTTCCCGGCCTTTTCCCAGCTTTTGGAACAAATCCTGCGCTTTTTTGTAATCGCCTTTGTTGCCTCTCTTTGTTTGAAGAGAAATGCAACCTTCAACATCTCCCTTTGTGCTCTGGGAATCTTGGTTGCCGAAGCAGCGGCCTGCATCGTTTCCATCGGCTATCTGCATTTATATTTACAAAAGAATAAAATTACCCTGCCCTCGTTTTCCCGCATTTTGGCAGGATGCCCGGACCTTTTCCGCTTTGTCTGGCCCCTTACCCTCTCACGCATTGTGGTACAATTTTTACTTAGTGCGGAAGCCGCCCTGATTCCCGCCGGACTTTGTCACTTTGGTTATCCGAAAGAAGAAGCCCTGGCACTTTACGGCATTCTCACCGGCATGGCCTTGCCTTTTTTACTGTTTCCCACTGCCATTACCGGTTCCCTTTCCGTTTTATTGCTTCCGTCCATTTCCGAAGCCCATGCAAAAAATAACACGAAAAAAATCCGGGAACTGACAGTGCGGGTTATCTATGCCGCCACGCTTCTTGGCATTTTCTGTTCCATATTTTTTTACGTTCCCGGGAAATATTTGGCCGCCTTTCTTTTCCATAACGAAATTGCCGGACAATACACCTCGTCCCTTAGTTTTCTCTGCCCTTTTCTTTATCTCTCCGCATGTTTGGGCAGTATCATCAACGGCCTTGGGAAGACCAAAATTACATTCCTGATTCAGACCTTTATACTCTTGTTTAAACTATTGTTTGTCCTTTTTGTCATTCCGCGTTTCGGAATGAACGGATATTTTACCGGCCTTTTATCTGCCCAGTTGTTACTTTGCCTGTTATATTTGCTTGCACTCCGAAAGTATTTGTATTATAGTAGTTCTGTTAAATGAAATCTATGAATTCTATAACAAAGGAGCATACAACAATGGGTTTTGATTACATTAAAAAACTGCCCACTCCGGACGAAATTCAGGCTGAATTTCCGGTACCGGAAGCGTTGGCAAAATTAAAAAGCGAACGGGATAAAGAAATCTGCGATGTTATTTCCGGGCAAAGCGATAAATTTTTGGTTATTATCGGTCCCTGTTCCGCAGACAACGAAGAATCCGTCTGTGACTACGTTAACCGGCTGGCAAGAATCAACGATAAGGTAAAGGATCGTCTGATTCTTATCCCCAGAGTATATACCAATAAGCCCAGAACCACCGGAGAAGGATACAAAGGAATTATCCATCAGCCCAACCCGGAACAAAAACCGGATTTTCTGCAAGGTCTGATTGCTATGCGTAAAATGCACATCCGGGTAATGGAAGAATCCGGATTAACTGCAGCAGACGAAATGCTCTATCCGGAAAACTGGGGCTATGTTTCTGATATTCTTTCTTATGTTGCCATCGGTGCCCGGTCCGTAGAAGACCAGCAGCACCGCCTTACCGTCAGTGGTTTTGATGTGCCTGCCGGAATGAAAAATCCTACCAGCGGTGATTTTTCCGTAATGCTTAACAGTGTTTATGCGGCGCAACACTCCCACTCCTTTATCTATCGTGGCTACGAAGTGAAAACAACCGGAAATCCATACTCCCACACAATTTTGCGTGGTGCGGTTAATAAGCACGGCAATTCCTTGCCCAACTATCACTATGAGGATTTGTCACTACTTCTTCAAATGTACAATGAACGTGACATTTTAAATCCGGCTTGTATCATTGACGCCAACCACAACAATTCCGGCAAGAAGTTTGAGCAGCAACCACGAATCGTAAAAGAGGTACTGCACTCCAGAAGATTAAATCCGGACATCAAAAACCTTGTCAAAGGTGTTATGGTGGAAAGCTATATCAAAGAAGGCAGCCAGAAAATCGGCGAAGGCATTTACGGAAAATCCATTACCGATCCTTGTCTTGGTTGGGCTGATTCCGAACAGTTAATTTACGATATTGCGGATTTGGTATAAAGCAGAATCCACGTTAAAAAGAGTAGGCGAATTGCCTACTCTTTCTTTTAATCTTCTAATCCGATTTTATTTTCTGCTCCAATCCTTCTTTTGGTCCTCTTTTGTGATTTTACGGATTACCTTACAAGGATTTCCCACAGCCACCGAATCATCCGGGATATCTTTTACCACAACGCTGCCGCCGCCGATGACAACATTGCTTCCTATTGTTACGCCGGGCATCACCTGCACGCCTGCTCCAATCCACACATTGCTTCCCACCGTAATCGGATACGCATATTCGATTCCTTCGTTTCTTCTTTCAAAATCAATGGGATGTCCTGCCGTATGAAAACCGCAGGACGGAGCAATGAAAACATTATCACCGAAGGTTACTTTTCCTCCGTCAAGAATCACAAGTCCGTGATTGGCATAAAAATTTTCTCCAACCTCAATATTCCATCCGTAATCACACCAAAACATCGGTTCAATATTAACATTTTCCCCTGTTTTTCCGAGAATCTGTTTTATCATCCTGCTTCTTCCGGCACTGTCTCCAATTGGAAGATTGTTATAGGTTTGACACAATTCTTTACATTTTGTCCTCTCTTCCATAAGCTCCGTATCATAATTTGCATCGTACATCATTTCATTTAACATCTTTTCTTTTTCTGTCATTTCATTTTACTCCCTCGTCTTTTTCAATAGAAACGCATCTGCGTTGCCAAACCTGTTTTATGTTAAAAAATACTACAGCGCAATACTGTAGTATTTTTCTTTTACAATTCTTTATCGTTCTTTTCACTATCCTCTGGGGAAATTCTTGGCATATACTTCCCGGATTTTATTCTGGGTCATATTTGCATAAATCTGTGTTGTTGAAATGTCGGAGTGTCCCAGCATTTCCTGTACGCTTCTAAGATCCGCACCATTTTCCACCAAGTGCGCCGCAAATGAGTGCCGAAGTGTATGGGGCGTAATATCAGATGTAATTCCCGCCTTCTTTGCATAATGCTTAATCAACTTCCAAAATCCCTGACGACTCATCGGCTGTCCGGAACAATTACAGAACAACACATCCGAGGTCTTATCTTCCAACAAAACATCGCGGGTAGTCTTAATATACTCCGTAAGCGCACGCTTAGCCGGAGCTCCGAATGGAATCACTCTCTCCTTGTGTGCATCTTTACAAATAATATATCCTACCTGAAGATTAACATCCGAGACCTTTAAATTAATCAACTCGGATACGCGAATGCCGGTTGCGTACAAAAGTTCCAACATGGCTCTGTCGCGAATTTCCTTGGGCGAATGATTTCCCGGCTGGTCAAGCAGACGATTCACTTCGTCGGTCGTAAGAATTTCCGGCATTTTCTTTTCAATTTTCGGTGCCTTCAAATTCTCCGATACATCCTCCGCAACCATTCCTTCTTTAAAAAGAAAATGGAACAACGCCTTAATGGACGCAATATTTCTTGATACGGTAGCTGCTGCAAATCCGTTCTTTTCCAAATAAAGAATATACGACTGCAAATGTGTTCCGCTGACTTTACGAATTTCCGTAATACCCTGTTTTTCAAAATACTGTGCCAACTTATTCAAATCTCTCTTGTAAGACATTTCCGTATTGGCTGATGTTTTTTTCACATTGTGCAGGTATGTAATGAACCCCTGAATTTCCTTTTCCATGAAGATTACTTCTCCCTCTCAATTGTAGCGCTTATGTAAATCATATTATGTTTACATTTTCGTAATATTTTCCGACAAAACAAACTGATTTTTTGTCGCGTCTAGGTTACATTATACGCACATTTTTTCAGAAAAGCAAATGTGAATTTTACCGAAAATTCCTTGTAAAATAAGGATTTGAGGGCTAAGCACAAGATGTTTGAAACCCATTTTTTCATTGCTACAATATGTTGTAAAAAATCAAATAAAAATTTTTACAATTTTGTTAAATAATAATGGATTCACATAACTTTCCAGCATAATTCCAAACAAAACGATGGTCAAAATCACAACGACTTGTGTTATTTTAACAAAAAATATGTTCTTTCCTCTTCCATAACTTCCGGTTCTGAAATCCTGCATTCCGCGTAGCCAGATAAGATAAAAATAAAAACCAACCACATACAAAACACCATGAGGAAAATGAAGCACCAAAAAGAGGACGATGCCGCTTGCACCAAACTGTATCACCGACGCCGACAAAAGAATGCCAAGAGATGCTCCGACATATCCCAAATACACTCCCACTGCCGTCACCGCAAGATTCGTGCAGGCAAATGCAATCAAAAACAGCGCCGTCGTCAGCCTTTTTTTCAAACAGTAATAAAACAATGCATTTCCATCCACTTCCAAAAAATTCATCTGGCGCAACCAGTCTTTTGAAAAAATCCCCATGTTGAAAAGCACCTCGTCATCGGCCAATGCAATGAGCAGGGTACCGAGCAAAAATCCCGTCGCAAAAAAAATACCAATCCGTTTCATTTATGCCTCCCCATTTCATTTCTATGAAAGGAGGACAGCTTCTATGACTTATTGTTTCATTTTTGCCGCATACGCAAGAACGCTGCAAATCGTTTTCGCATCCTGAATACGTCCTTCAAAGATCATGGGGAGTAAATCATTGACATCCCAGGCTTCTACATTCAAAAATTCATCTTCGTCCAGATGCTGGGCCGTTTTGGTAAGTCCCGTCGCCAAATATACATCAATCTTTTCATTGCAATATGCCACCGTGGGATACAGAGAAAGCAAAAAAGAAATCTTCTCCGCCCGGTAACCGGTCTCCTCCTCCAACTCCCGAAGCGCAGCCTGCATGGTGGGCTCCGCCGGACCATCCAACCCACCGGCCGGTATCTCCAGGGTAAAACGGTCCAGAGCATTTCTGTACTGGCGTACCATCAGCAATTTCCCGTCTTCAGTCACCGGAACAACGGCCGCCGCTCCCTGATGGCCGATAAAATCATATTGTACCACCTTTCCGCCCGGAATCTGCACTTTGTCATGATAATAATTTAATATGGTTCCTTGTGCCACCAGATTACGTTCCAGGCGTTTTGTTTTAATGCTTTCCAATTCACTGTTTACTTCATAATTTTCTTTCTTTTCCATGCTGTTTTCTCCTGCCTTCCTTCATTAAAAAACGCCGAAAGCATCTTTACTTCCGGCGTTTTGTTTATTCCAATGTATTTAAGAAATCTTCAATTCGGTTCAATCCTTTTTCGATCTGTTCCATGCTGATGGCATAGGAAAGTCGGATATGGTCTGCAAAACCAAAATCTGCACAAGGAATTACCGCCACGTTGAATTCATTCAACAAAATATCTGCCATTTTTGCAGCGGACTCTACTTTTTCGCCCTTATATTTCATATCCTGTACCTTGGAAACATCTACGAATACATAAAACGCTCCCTTGGGCTCAATACAATCCACATGAGGCATATTTCGAACGCGTTCAAAAGAATATTTTCTTCTTGCATCGAATTCTTTTCTCATTGTCGCAATGGCATCCTGCGGTCCTACCAATGCTTCCAACGCCGCTTTCTGGGCAATGGAGTTGGGATTCGATGTTGCATGTGACTGCATCGCACTCATACGCTTGGTAATTTCCACGGAAGCTCCCGTATATCCCACACGCCATCCGGTCATGGAATAACTCTTGGATAAACCGCTACAGGTAATGGTGCGCTTATATATCTCTTCATTTAAAGATGCAATACTCACATGCTTATCATCGCCATAGATCAAGTGCTCATACATTTCATCCGCAACCACATAGAAGTCCTTGCGCACTGCCACCTCGGCAATGGCTTCCAGTTCTTCTCTGGTATATACCATACCGGTAGGATTACTGGGGGTATTTAAAACAAGAGCCTTGGTCTTATCGGTAACTGCCGCTTCAATCTGCGCCGCGGAAACCTTATAATTCTGCTCTTTGTTGCCGGTAATAAATACGGGTACACCATCGGAAAGTTTTACCATCTCCGGATAGCTGAGCCAGTAAGGCGCGGGAATGATAACTTCGTCGCCGGGATTCAAAAGTGCATCAAATACATTAGTCAAAGAATGCTTTCCGCCGTTGCTGATTACAATCTGATTCGGCGCATAATCAAGGCCGTTAAATTCCTTGAATTTTTTGCACACTGCTTCCTTAAGTTCATTGGTTCCTGATGCCGGAGTATATTTTGTGAATCCGTCACCAATTGCCTTGATTGCTGCATCACAAATATTCTGCGGCGTATTAAAATCCGGTTCACCCGCTCCGAATCCCACAACATCGATCCCCTGGGATTTCATTTCTTTCGCCTTGGCCGTAATTGCCAATGTAGAAGATGGTTTCACCTGTTCTGATTTCTTTGATAATGTTAATGACATAACTTTTACCGTCCTTAGCTTTCTATATTATTCCATAATATCTGTTACATTCTACTATAAGCGAATAGAATACACAATAAAAAATTTTAAATTTGTGAATTTTTTACAATTTCGTCCTATTCTTTTACCGGTTGCAAATGCTCAATTTTCGGCACGGCAATCATGGAGTAATTGGTGTAATATACAACAAATCCCGGAGCTCCACCGGCCGGTTTTTTCACATTTTTCCGTAACGTATAATCCACTTCCACCTTATCCTGCTCCTTTACCTTGGAATAAAAGGCAGCCAACGCCGCAGCTTCTTCAAAACTGCGGTCATCCAGTTCTTTTCCCTCTGTTTTCACAATTACATGGGAGCCGGGTGCATTCTTGGCATGAAACCACCAATCACCGCCGGTGGCAACCTTAAAAGTAAGTTCCTCATTCTGGTAATTGTTTTTCCCTACGTACATATGAAATCCGCCACTGCTCAAATAATGATAAGGTTTTGCCGTATTCTTCTGTTTCTTCTGGTTGCCCTTGCGTTTTACATAACCATAATCCATCAATTCTTCTTTGATTTGCACAAGATCTGCCTCCGTTTCGGCAATATCCAGCGCAAGCGCGATGGATTCCAAATGTTCCAATTCGTTTTTCGTTCCGACGACGAGTTCACTTAAGGCTTCCCTGGTCCGCTTCAACTTTCCGTATTTTTCAAAGTACTTCTTGGCATTTTCCGAAGGCGAAAGTTGCGTATCTAACGGAATGCTGACGGGTTCACCGGTATAATAATTAATCGCTTCCAGCGTTTTTTCCCCTTCTTTTATATTATAGCCGTAGGTGTTTAAAAGTTCGCCGTAAATACGATATTGTTCTTTTTTTTCTGTATCCTTCAGCTGGGCACATTGCAAATCATACTTTTTGGCGGTTCTGGAAATAACCGACTGGAGAGTCCTTCTAAGGTCTCCGGATTTTTGCCGGATACGAACAATCTGATTTTTCTTGCTGTAATAGGCCTGCAATAACGCGGAGATTCCTTCTGCCGGCTCTGTTTTTTCATACTGCGACTTGATTTCAATAGCCGAGAATTCTGCCGGAGCACCATCTTCATAGAAAATGCAAGGCGTAAACTGACCGCTTTTTACAAGGTACATTTTTTTTGCAAATACCTGCCACAGAGATTCCCATTCTTGTTCAGAAAGGCTTTCTACATCCTGCTGTTGTAAGATACCGGCTTCTTCACAAAAGGCATTGGCCATCATGGGAGACAATCCCGTATAGCCCATATAGATGGCTTTATATACCGGCAAGTTTCCGTTTGCTTTCATATGAGGCTTAAAATCCTCTGCTGTTTCCAGCAAGGGGTCTGCCTTTTCTGCGGTCACCGGGATAAAATACTCCCGCCCGGGCAAAACTTCCCGTAGGGAACTTACCATTCCGGAAATATGCTTAATACTGTCAATAATCATCTCTTTTTCATCCAAAAGAATGATATTGCTGTGCTTGCCCATAATTTCTATAACCAGCGTCTTTTGCCGAATGTCCCCCAGTTCATCCAGATGTTCCAGTTCCATACGGATAATCCTCTCCATACCGGGCTGATAAAACCGGAGAATCTTTGCACTTTGCAGGTACTTTCTAAGGAGCATGCAAAAATTCGGTGCCGTCAAGGGACTCACCTTACTAATTTCCGTCAGATAAACCAGCGGAAGTGAAGCGTCCGCAGACAAAAACAATTTGTACTGATTACCGTTATTCTTCACGGTAATCAATAATTCATCCGGTTCCGGCTGGGCAATTTTATATATCCGGCCGCCTACCAATGTTTTATTCAGTTCCTCCGTAACCGCAGCTACACAAATACCGTCAAAAGCCATTTTATTCCACCGCTTTCTTTTCCTTTTTCCGTATTTCTTTCCCCAAAAAACAGGCCCGGAAAACCGGACCTGTCCATACGTTTCAATTATTTTCGGTTATTTATCACCGATTAACCAGTCATACATATCCTGGTATTTATTTGCAGATACATGCCATGAGAAATCCGCTGCCATAGCACGGTCAATCATCTTGTTCCATTCCCGCTTTTTATCATAATAGATTCTCTCTGCATAACGAATGGTTGCAAGCATTTCATGGGCGTTGTAATTGCTGAACGAAAATCCGGTACCGAGTCCTTCGTATTCATTGTAAGGAACCACAGTATCTTTTAATCCACCGGTTTCACGCACAATCGGAAGTGTTCCGTAACGAAGCGACATCAACTGGCTAAGTCCGCAAGGCTCAAACATGGACGGCATCAGGAATGCATCACACGCTGCATAAATCTTATGGGACAATCCTTCGGAATAGTAAATATTCGCAGATACCTTATTGCCGTATTTCCAATCAAAATGACGGAACATATTCTCATAACGCTCTTCACCCGTACCAAGCACAACAATCTGCACCGCATCCTGGCAAAGTTCATCCATGATGTAAGCAATCAAATCGAAACCTTTTTGGTCCGTAAGTCTCGACACGATACCAATCATCATTCGTTTATCATCCTGCTCCAGATTCAATTCCTTCTGAAGCGCACGCTTATTCTTTATTTTTTCCTTCCGGAAATTCTTTGCATCATACTTAAAGTCAATGTAGGGATCCGTTGCAGGATTGTACTCATCGTAATCAATACCATTTACAATACCGCGCAAATCTCCGCTTCTGGCTTTGAGCAAACCATCCAGCCCCTCTCCGTAAAACGGAGTTTTGATTTCCTCGGCATAAGTATCACTTACCGTAGTAATGGCATCCGCATATACCAGACCGCCCTTCAAAAGATTGGCATCACGGTAGGCTTCCAATTTGTCCGGTGTGAAATAGTATGCCGGAATACCGGTAATATCCTTTACCGCAGCCACGTCCCAACGACCCTGGAATTTCAAATTATGAATCGTCATAACGGACTTTACGTTTCTGAAGAAATCATTATCCTGGAAACGCTCCTTCAAATATACCGGAATCAAGCCGGTCTGCCAGTCATGGCAATGCACCAGATCCGGACGGAATCCAATCAAGGGAAGCGCCGAAAGCGCAGCCTTTGAGAAGAAAGAAAACTTTTCAATATCATCATAAACATTGCTGCTGTACGGCTTCGATCCCCCAAAATATGACTCATTATCAATAAAATAATAAGTTACGCCGTCAACAACCGCTTCCAAAATACCTACATACTCATTTTTCCAATGAAAGTCCATATAAAAATGGGTTTTGTATGTCAGCAAATCCTTCATCTTCTGCGTCATACATGTGTACTTGGGAAGCATAACCCTTACATCAAAATACTCACGGTCCACACATTTCGGCAAAGACCCCACAACGTCTGCCAAACCACCGGTTTTAATGAATGGAACGCCTTCGGATGCTACAAATAAAATGTTTTTCATTGCCATTCCTCCACATTCTGAGCAAAGCACCTTCTCTACTTTGTCCAAGTATTAATACTTCCTCTCCATTATATACCAAAAGACGTCTGAATGAAAGAAGAAAATTCCTTAATTTCCGCTTTTTTTATCCGCTGTTTTTCAGTCACGATATGCCAATCGGATTCGGTCAGCAATCAAGGCCACAAATTCCGAATTTGTCGGTTTTCCTTTTCCGGAATGGATGGTATATCCGAACAGGGCATCCAGGGTTTCCATCTTCCCGCGGGACCAGGCAACTTCAATTGCATGACGGATTGCCCGCTCCACCCGGCTGGGCGTTGTCTGGAATTTTTTTGCAATCGTGGGATACAAAACTTTGGTAACCGCTCCCAGCATTTCCGTATCTTCCACCGCCATCATAATGGCTTCGCGCAAATACTGATAGCCCTTGATATGCGCCGGCACCCCGATTTCATGAATCATGTCCGTAACATCTTTTTCCAAATCCCGGACTTTTTTTACTTTTTCTTTTTCGCTATATGTATACAGCCCGGTGGCAAGCGCTGTCCCGGAACTATCGTGACCGTTCTCCTCTGCCCCCGGAACGGTAATCATAATCCGTAAATCATTTTTCCGATTCAGTAATTCCGATAACAATTGAATCATTTTGTCATTATCCTGCGTAAGAGTTACTGTTTGCTGTTCCATAAATTCCTCCTGCTTCTACACAAATTTTACTCTCACATTATATAATTCCCGTTTTTTTTTCAGCAACTCTATTTTATCGCAAGATATTATATTTTTTTATCTTTGGACACGTCCCGGATTTCCATGATGCTCTTATATGCGGGACGGATAATTTTATCCACATTTACCAGTTCTTCCAAGCGATGCGCACTCCATCCGACAATTCTTGCAATGGCAAAAATCGGTGTGTAAAGTTCTGTCGGAATATCGAGCATGCTGTAAACAAAACCGCTGTAGAAGTCCACATTGGCGCTGACACCTTTGTATATCTTTCGTTTTTCTCCGATAACAATCGGCGCAAGCTTCTCAATATTTCTGTATAATGCAAAATCTTTTTCTCTGTTTTTGGCTTTCGCTAATTTCTCCACAAATCCGCTAAATACTTTTGCCCGCGGGTCGGATAAGGAATACACGGCATGACCCATACCGTAAATCAGACCTTTTTTATCAAATGCCTGTTTATCTACAATTTTTCCCAGATAGTCTTTAATCTGTTCTTCATCATTCCAGTCGGAAACATGGGCTTTGATATCTTCCATCATCTCCACCACCTTGATGTTGGCGCCGCCGTGTTTGGGCCCTTTCAGAGACGACAAGGCCGCCGCAATGACCGAATAGGTATCCGAGCCGGAGGAAGTTACCACTCTTGTGGTGAAGGTCGAATTATTTCCGCCGCCGTGTTCCATATGCAAAATAAGCGCAATGTCCAATACCTGCGCTTCCAACGGCGTATATTTTTTGTCCGGGCGCAGCATCAGCAAGATATTTTCTGCAGTGGATAAATCCTCCTGCGGTCTATGGATATACAGGCTGTCATCACATAAATAGTGATTGTAGGCATGATAACTATACACGGAAAGCATCGGAAATACGCTGATTAACTTAACGCACTGTTCCAACACCCGTTCCAAAGAAGCATCCCCGATGGTCTCATCATAAGAAGCCAGCGTCAGGACACTCTTGGTCAGCGAATTCATTAAATCCTTGCTGGGTGCCTTCATAATAACATCACGGTTAAAGTTGGTGGGAAGCTGACGACATGCCCCAAGCATGGCTTTAAATTCTTTCAACTGCGCCGCATCCGGAAGCTGCCCAAGCAAAAGAAGATACGCAATTTCCTCAAATCCGTACCGTTTTCCCTCAAAATTATGAATCAAATCAATGACATCATAACCTCGATACCAGAGTTTTCCCTCGCAAGGCGTTTTCTTTCCGTCCACCATTTCAAATGCATCAATCCGTGAAATGTTAGTCAGTCCGGATAAAACACCGTTACCGTCTTTGTCGCGAAGCCCCCTCTTGACTCCGTACTTTTCATACAAATCCAAAGGAATAACGTCATTTCCTTCGCAAATATCAATAAACTGCTTTGTGTAATGCTCCAAATTTCCGTATTCACCCATATTCCGATTCCTCCTTTTCCAAAACAAAACAAATTCACTGTCTATTTTATCGTTTTTTCCTCAATCTCGCAATTTTTTTTCAAAAAATTCACAATTATGCGAAAATTTATAATTTCCCTTCCCAGGTGAATTCCTTCCATTCTCCGGGCTGAAGGTTTTCATCCAGCCATATCCCGTCTGCACAAATCCTTTTCAAATAGATTACCAAGCATCCCACGCTTTTCAGCATACGTCGTATCTGACGTTTGCGCCCTTCTGCCAGAGAAATTTCCGCTGTAAAAACCGGATGGTCCATGCGATTATGCCCGGTCTTACGACGGATTTCTTCCGGCAGGTCTTTGAGCACATCTTTTAAAACACCGGTCCCGGTCAGACGCACCGTGCAAGGCGCCGTCTTTTTTTCCGAACCCGTTATGTACACGCCTTCTTCCAGAAGTTTTCTTTTCTCTTCCGTCAACACCCCCATGGCAATAAACGAATACACCTTGGTAATACCGTAATCCGGATGAGTCATGTACTGATTAAACATGCCGTCATCCGTAATAAACAATAAACCTTCCGTTTCTTTATCCAGACGCCCCACCGGCGCCAGATTCGGATTCGCAAGGTCTTTAAAATAGTCCATCACTGTTTTGTGTCGTTCATCCCTGCGGGCGGTGATACACCCGCAAGGCTTATTAAACATATAGTATTTATACATCGCTTCCTCTGAAAACTTAATAATTCATTGTGGACAAAATGGTAGGCAGATATTTCATAAGCACGGTGTATTCCTCCGTTTTTTCCGCACTGTCAGAATCATACTGCATTCCATCCGGATAAATTACATCATAGGAATCACCGTTTGCCGTAATATAGCAAAGTACGCCGCCGTAATTTTCTTCTTCGCATACCGTACTGATAATGACATCCTGCCCTCCTTCACTGACAATGGATATCCGTCCGGCCAATGCAGACGGCGTCTCAATGGAATATCCCAGCGGACTGTCATAGACAATGTTTTCGCCCTCCCAAAGCTGGGCATCGCCGTAATAAACCATATCATAGGTCACACTGATGTTATCAATATAAAATCCGTTGGGCGCACTCTGGTCCGCCCGCAAAACATATTCAATCCTTCCGATTTGATTAAAGGTACGTTCTTCCATAAAATCATATAATTCGTACACATATTCCATAACAACGGTATCGCCCTCGTTCGATACCACACGGCCAAAGGATACGGGCGCCATGACACCCCAGTCCCCCAAAGATACGGCAAGGCCGCCATCCTCTGTCGCAACCACATAATTCTCATCGGCCTCATCGGCTCCCGGAAGAAACGATGTGTCGATTTCTTCACCAAAATACGCCACTGCATATTCCTGCACCTGCTCCGGCGAAAGATAAGCATATCCCATATTCTCATCCCAGGGCTCTATATTCGCCGAACTGTAAGTATGGGCAAATGCAATCATCTCTCCGCGCATGGCATCATCCAAAGACTGAACTCCGTCGTACGCTTCTAAGCGAAGTCCCGCCCAGGACAAAAATCCTGCCATTACCGGGTCCATCCTTTCGAATACTTCCGCATCACTGTACGAACTTACCGGTTCTGCATTTTCCGGCTCGGAAGGTTCTTCCTGTGTATCGCTCTGTACTTCCGGAGTCTCCTCCGCATCCGGCATATCCTCCGCACCCGACGAATCCTGCGTCTCCTGTTCTTCCACATGCTCCGCTTCGCTTGCATCTCCGGCATCCGGAATTTCTGCGCTGCAGGCCAGCATTGAAACAGTCACAATCCCCAGTAAAATATACATCCACATTTTTTTCATAATCCGATCATTCTCCTTTTCATCATTTTTCCACACTTCGCATTCTATTATACCATAGACTGCGTCAACTGACATCTCCTGACATCTCCGTGAATACATCACTCATTTAATATACGCAGAAAACCAAAACACTTGCCAGCACAAAACAAGCCCCCATCACGTAAAAAGCTATGGTTTGTCTCGGTGTTTTTCTGTAAAAATGTGTCGGGTCAGCGGGATTAATCCACAATTCGTAGGTAAAGCCCTGCGTACATCCGTCCATATTGGATGCAATATCATCCTGCACGGTATAGGTAGCGCCCTGATATTCAAATTCAAAAACATAGGCGTAGCTTTGCCATCTTCGTTTTGTATGTCCGCTCGTGCCCTGATTGGAGGCGCGGAAAACACGGTCAATGCACTTCGCCGATACAGGAACCGTACATTTCCGATTTCTGAGTAAGGACGCCGTACGCATAACGATAATTCCAACGCCGCAAAGAAAAAAGCCCAATACCGCTGCTGTTACACCCACGCGAAGCCGGTCCGCTCCGACAAAGGAAGGCACATACAAAAGTAGCAGCGGAATCACAACCAACGCACCACCCGCATATGTAACCAACACCGGCGCGAGATAGGAAATCGGATTTTTCTCCCCCTCTTTAATCATACTAACCAATGCCAATACGGCAAAAAACATTAGAATTGCGCCAAAACAGCAAAAGCAAAGCATTGGCTTTGTTTGACTGAATATATACATTCCGAATATGGCACCTCCGAAAAATACAAGAAACAAAACACTTTTTATTGTTTCCATTGTCTTATTCTCCATAATATTTTTCCGCCTTTCTTTATCCTATTATTTCAATTCTGTTTTACCCAGAACTACCCCGTATTATAGCAGTATTTCACCTAATTTTAAACCGTAAAATCAAACTGTTAACGCTGCGTAACCTTGCATTTTCCCCACATTACATCAATTAGAACCAATGTCCCTTCCTTACAATGTTTTCTTGACGAAAAAAATTGATTTTACTATACTGTTTTTATACACAAAAACTTGCCCACGCAAGAATAATATATTGGGAGGTTACTTCATGAAAAAAACCGTAACAGACATTTTAGAAATGATTAAAGACAACGACATTCAAATGGTGGATTTTAAAGTTGTTGATATCAACGGGCAATTCCGCCATGTTACCATTCCGGCTTCGCATTTTAATGAAGACACTCTGAAAAACGGAATCGGTTTTGATGCCTCCAACTACGGATATGCCGTGGTGGAAAAAAGCGATATGGTATTTATTCCGGATTTGGATACGGCAATTGTAGACCCGTTCTGCGAAATTCCGACGTTATCTCTTACCGGAAATGCAATGATTATTGATTATCCGGAAAACCGCCCCTTAGACCAGTACCCCAGAAATATTGTACTGGCTGCGGAACAGTATATGCGGGATCTTGGAATCGCTGACACTATGCTGATTTTGCCGGAATTTGAGTTTCACCTTTTGGACGAAGTGGGCTGGAGCGTGCGTCCCAATGAAATCGGTGTATCCCTGGATGTGAATCAGGCCTATTGGAACAGCGACCGGGAAGGAGCCGGATGCGTTATTCCGCACCAGAAAGCATACCATGTAGCTAAGCCCTACGACTGCTCCTACGAATGCCGCTCCGAAATGTGTCTGCAGATGGAAAATGCAGGAATCCCCATTAAATACCATCACCCGGAAGTTGGCGCAGCCGGACAGTTTGAAATCGAGCCCATGCTGGGTGAAATGTCCAAAATGGCAGATGCTACCATGATGATCAAATACATCATCCACAATACTGCGTTAAAATACGGCAAAACGGCAACCTTCATGCCCAAACCCGTTTATGGCGAAGCCGGCAACGGAATGCATGTACATATGCTTTTGTTAAAAGACGGCGAGCCGGTATTTTCCGATGACAACGGTTACGCGCATCTGAGTGAAAATGCTCACTATTTCATGGGCGGATTATTGAAACATATTTCATCCCTTTGCGCAATTACAAATCCCAGCACCAACTCCTTTAAACGTCTGGTTCCGGGATTTGAAGCACCGGTTACGGTAGGTTATGCAACCTCCAACAGAAGTGCGGTAATTCGTATCCCTGCTTATGCCAAAACTCCTGCTCTTCGCCGTTTTGAACTTCGGAATCCGGATGCAACCTGCAACCCTTACTTCTGCTATGCGGCAATTCTGATGGCCGGACTTGACGGAATCAAAAACAAAATCGATCCGCATGCTAACGGCTGGGGACCTTATGATATGAATCTTTACACCTTATCCGAGGAAGAAAAGGCAAAATTGTCTTCTCTCCCGACCACTTTGGATGCAGCTTTAGATGCACTGGAGGCAGATCATGATTATTTAACTGCAGGCGGCGTTTTCCCGGAACATCTTCTGACCAACTTTATCGCCAGAAAACGTCAGGAATGCAAAGAACTTGCTGCCATTCCTCATCCCGCAGAATTTGACCGTTATTTCAATGCATAATCCGGCATTTGGCAAACGAGAAACCCGCGGCCACTTTGGCCGCGGGCTTTTTATTCTTTATGCAACCCTACACAAAATTCTCAATTTTGCTCAGCACATAATCCACATCGCTCATAAACCTTTCATGCTCTGCTTTTATATAGGACACATTTCTTTCCTCTGCCGCTTTTTGCAACAATTCCGCATCATCCCCAATCCAAGCCATACCTAAAGTACGGGATGTGCTCTTTAGGGAATGCACTTCAATTGCATAGTTTTCCCAATCTTCCTTTTCAAAACAACTTTGCAAAATGCCTTTTCTTCCCTTTTCCACGTACTGTTTCAAACAATCCGTATACAGTTCTTCGCTGCCGCCGCAGTAATGAAGCGCTTTTCTTATATCCAATCCCGGCAACACTTTCTTCAATGCAAACAACGCTTTGGCATTCTTAGGTTCCGAAGCCGGCTCCGCCTCCGTACTTTGCGTTCTTTCCACTTTATCCCCG
>SVFE01000012.1 GCA_015057055.1 Lachnospiraceae bacterium
AATATATTTCATGGTGAAGCCTCTCTGCATTCATATCATTTACATAGCCGTTTGCATCAAGAAATTCATCCATGATGGCAACGCTCTTTGGCTCTTCATCAAACGGACCAATATGCATTATTTGGACACACACACCTTCCTCTATGGTTGTAAACTCTGCAGAAGAACAATCTATTTTTTTCTTTTTCGTTGCCATTTTTACTGCCCAGTCAAAATCCTTTTCGGATATAAAATCAGGAACCCGAATGACCGAAATCCAATGAAATGCAGCCTTATCGTTATAATCCACACCGGAAACATTTTCCTGCCACCAGAACCCTTCCAACGGCGGAACCACATATTCGTAAAAGCCTTCTATTTTATAATCCGTTTTATAGCTCATTTTCAAGGTGTAGGCTACTGCGTACAAAATACTAATTGCTTGTTGGTATGCTCCACCTTCTTCATTAGGATCACCACTTCCCCTGACTGCAATGTAGTTTGCCTTCGGTACATTCACAATTTCAGGTTTATTCTTTGACCTATAAAACTCTTTTGAATCTTTTTTGAAATCGTACGCCATTTCTTTCTCTCCCATTGTTTTATTGAAATATTGTTCTATTCCTTATTCAACAAGCATTTAATCTTCTTACAAGCTGCAATGCGTGCCCCCGGCGGATTATCCCCATGCTCTGTATCATTTGAATAATCAGTCAGTAAGATTTCTTGCTGACGCTTTTTGCTAAAGCTGTGAAGCACCAACGCATAGGATTTATCCAACATTTCCATTAACAAATCATCCGGCACTTCACCATCGGGCTTAATAGAATTCCAATGAACTTTATTCATATAATATCCTGGAATAATATCTTCATATTGTTGTCTGAGAAAATCTCCATCCAAGGGTTCCAGTTTCAAAGTTATATAAACAGGTTTATTCTCGTTTGCTTCATCCAAACATATCGCAGCAAACATTTTTCCGCCTATCATATAGCGAATCCAATTCCACTCTTCTTTCAAATCCTTGGTTACACCTGTCTTATTCATCAGATATTCATCCATCCATGCATACTTCATTTTGACGTTTCTCCTTTATTTGTATTGTTGTAAGGTCTTCTGTAACTCCGCGCACAGTTCCTTGCGTATCTCCTCAGGCTCCAATAAAATCACTTTATTTCGAAAGGTAAGTAACCAAGTAATCAGATTTTCTTTGTCCGTATACTCTGTCTGAAATAACAGTTTCCCATCAGCCTGCTCTTCAAAGCAGTGCGTTCCAAATTCTTCCACCAGCCGCCATTTGCAGTCCGCCTCAAAAAGAGCTTTCACGTGAATTCCTCCAGGAAAAACGTTCTCCACCGAAGTAAAATCCGGCAACACAGACGGACGCTTTTCAAAAACATATTCCGTCATTGCAAGCTCGTCCAAACGATTTAATTTAAACAGCCTATAATCCTTCCTGGTATCACACCAGCCCCACACATACCAGTTAGACCACTGAAATACCAGATAGTACGGCTCAATGGTTCTCCGGGATTCCCCGGATGGTCCATAATAGTAAAATGTAATTTTGCGGCATCCCTTAATGGCACTACGGATAATCTGAATTTTTGGTGCCAGCGATTCCTTGTACCAGGAAGAAAGATCAATCAACACCGACTGTTCTCCCACGAGAAAATCCGAAGAACCGGCCTCCAGTTTTTCCATCAACTGCTTATATTGGTTCGTTCCATTCACACTGTCAAGGCTGCGGATTCCTGCAAGAATATCCTGCATCTCAGCATTTGTAACCAAAGTCTTGCTGATTTTATAGTTATCCATAATGTAAATTCCGCCGCCGGTCCCCTGCCTGGTTGCAATGGGAATCCCTGCTTTACACAAATCTTCAATATCCCTGTTTATGGTTCTTCTGGACACTTCGAAATGCTCCGCAAGAAAAGGGGCGGTAACCATATCCTTTTGCAACAATATCGATAGAATCCCTATCAGCCTTTCAATCTTCATTTTCCTTCTTCGCTTTCCTTCTTGGCTTTCCTTTATCATACTTTACTACTTTCAACACGTCATCTGTATGTCATGTTAGAAAAATTATATCATATTATTTGGTATACTCAAGTTTATAACTTGCTCTCCACATATCTTTCCAGCACATTTGTATCCAACGGACTTCCTAAAGTTTCATGTGTAATAATCAATTCTTCCCCTATTAGAATCCCGTTCTTTTCATACAGATCAATCTTCCACATGGCTTTTTCATAATATGATGACTTATCCATCATTCCCAAATGTTCAAGATAATATCTTTTCCCCGTCCCCTTGCCAAGTATGGTAAAGTCGGGATAAACCACAACCGGGCGATTTCGGTAATTCAATTCCAGTGGCAGTTCATAATGATAAGGAATTCCCTTTCGCTTTAAAGTATCTGCAATTATTTTTTCTGATTTTGACCGTACTCTTTCACCCTTCTCCGTATAATAAGCGGTTGTATCATTCTCTTCAAATTCTTTTCCCTGATATGTAATGTCCTCGAATTCCTTAATAATATCTTCCATTGGCTTTATATATGGAGCCACCAGTTCTTTTCTCGCCGGATGAAGTTTTTCATAAACCTTGTCCAATGCGTACCGATCCAAAGTCATCAACAAATCATGAATCGCCATCTTCTGTTTCTTTATACACGGCAACATTTTTTGCCAGTATTCTTTTTGGGCAATCTTCTGAACCGTTTTTCTCATTTTCTTCCCCTGATACTCGCTTCCGATATAGTATTGATAACTTCCTTTGTTGATAGCACACCGAAGTTTCCCCTCCGGGGCCTCTTTCACAAATCTTTCCGCCCGTTTTTCCAATTCAATCAGTTCATACAAAACATTTTTTAATTCTTCTTGCAAATCTATTCTCCTTTTTTACCTATTATTTTGTTTTCTCATCTTTCTGGTTGGTATCTTCATAAAGTCCCACACAGCATTTACCTACCAA
Organism: Lachnospiraceae bacterium; assembly: GCA_015057055.1. GTDB lineage: Bacteria > Bacillota > Clostridia > Lachnospirales > Lachnospiraceae > NK4A136. The sequence goes on from SVFE01000012.1 coordinate 2,956, forward strand.
CAAGTTTACTTAAATCCTACGATTGGTAAATTTCAAAGCGCGGTATTCGCTTTTACCTATTATGATTTTCTCCAAACTCGCCAATAGGTAAATCGCCATTGTCAATGTCAAACTTTACCTACTCAAATGATTGTCCAATGCAACAATAGGTAAATCGCCATCGTCGATGCCAAAGTTTACCTACTCACATGATTGTTCAATGCGACAATAGGTAAATAACAAACCGCAATGCCAAACTTTACCTACTCACATGATTGTCCAATGCAACAATAGGTAAATCGCCATCGTCAACGCCAAAGTTTACCTACTCAAATGATTGTCCAATGCAACAATAGGTAAATCGCCATCGTCAACGCCAAAGTTTACCTACTCAAATGATTGTCCAATGCAACAATAGGTAAATAACAAACCGCAATGCCAAACTTTACCTACTCACATGACGGCTCAAAGCACCAATGGGTAACCATGGGAACAAATGGAAATATTTTACCCACGAAAATACACAACACAAAAGCCAGTTGGTAAATCCCCTGCCAACACGACAAAAACCTACACTATTTTAACTCTCAAATGAATTTCTTCCCGAATCGGGAATCTAGAGATAGCAGAAACTCTGCTGAAAAATAAAACCGGCAAAATAACCGGATAATAACCGGATAATAACCAGAAAAAATAATAGAAATAACTTAAAAAATTTAAGAAAATTATTAGAAAATTACAGCCCTCTAAAAACTTAGAGGGCTGTAACAAATTAGACATTACTATAATTACTCGATAATTGTAGCAACACGGCCTGAACCTACAGTACGTCCACCTTCACGGATAGCGAATGTAAGACCCTGTTCCATAGCGATAGGATGGATGAGTTCGATTGTCATCTCTACGTTATCACCAGGCATGCACATTTCTGTACCAGCGGGAAGTTCACAAACACCTGTTACGTCAGTTGTTCTGAAGTAGAACTGAGGTCTGTAGTTGTTGAAGAAAGGAGTATGACGTCCACCTTCATCTTTTGTCAAAACGTAAACCTGTGCTGTAAATTTCTTGTGGCAAGTTACAGAAGCGGGTTTAGAAAGAACCTGTCCTCTTTCGATATCTGTTCTGTTGATACCACGAAGAAGAGCACCGATGTTATCACCAGCCTGAGCTTCATCAAGCATCTTACGGAACATTTCGATACCGGTTACAACAGTCTTTCTGGTTTCTTCTTTGATACCAACGATTTCTACTTCGTCGTTGAGGTGAAGAACACCACGCTCTACTCTACCGGTAGCAACTGTACCACGACCTGTGATTGTGAATACGTCTTCTACAGGCATAAGGAAAGGCTTATCTGTGTCACGCTGAGGATCGGGAACTGTTGTATCAACAGTTGACATAAGTTCCATGATCTTGTCACCCCATTCTCCCATAGGATCTTCAAGAGCCTTAAGAGCAGAACCTTTAACGATAGGGCAGTCATTGAAATCGTACTCAGCAAGCTGATCTGTGATTTCCATTTCAACGAGTTCAAGCAACTCAGGATCGTCAACCATATCACATTTGTTCATGAATACAACGATATAAGGTACACCTACCTGACGAGAAAGAAGGATGTGTTCCTTTGTCTGTGCCATAACACCATCAGTTGCAGCAACAACAAGGATAGCTCCGTCCATCTGAGCAGCACCGGTGATCATGTTCTTAACGTAGTCAGCATGGCCCGGGCAGTCAACGTGTGCATAGTGTCTGTTCTCTGTTTCGTACTCAACGTGAGCAGTAGAAATTGTAATACCTCTTTCTCTCTCTTCGGGAGCCTTGTCGATATTAGCGAAATCTACAGCTGCGTTACCAGCAACTCTTTCAGAAAGTACTTTTGTGATAGCTGCTGTAAGAGTTGTTTTACCATGGTCAACGTGACCGATGGTACCGATATTACAATGGGGTTTTGTTCTTTCAAATTTAGCTTTAGCCATTTTTGTAAATCCTCCTTAAAAAATTAAATAAAATCTTTGAGCTTCTTCGCTCTTTTTTCTTTTACGCTAACTCAAATTATAGTAAAAATGAGTAATCATTTCAAGTACTTATTTTGCTTTTGCAGCAAGTACTTTTTCCTGAATATTCTTGGGAACCGGCTCATACTTCTCGAAGAACATTGAGTAGTTACCACGACCCTGTGTCTTAGAACGAAGGTCGGTAGAATATCCGAACATTTCAGCCAAAGGAACGTATCCTCTGACAATCTTTCCGCCACCGAGGTCATCCATACCTTCGATACGTCCACGACGAGAGTTGATATCACCGATAACATCTCCCATGTATTCTTCCGGCATAGTTACTTCTACCTTCATGATAGGCTCAAGCAAGATAGCGCCACCCTTGTTCATAGCATCTTTGAACGCCATAGAACCGGCAATGTGGAATGCCATTTCGGAAGAGTCAACTTCATGGTAAGAACCGTCATAAACGTTAGCGTGTACACCAAGTACGGGGAATCCGCCAAGGATACCTGCTTTTGCAGCTTCTTCGATACCTTCGCCGACTGCAGGGATGTATTCCTTAGGAATAGCACCACCAACAACGGTAGATTCGAATTTGAATGTTTCTTCTGCATTCGGATCCATGGGCTCGAATTTAACTTTACAGTGTCCGTACTGACCACGTCCACCGGACTGCTTAGCGTACTTACTGTCAACTTCAACAGCCTTAGTAAAGGTTTCTTTGTAAGCAACCTGAGGTGCACCTACGTTAGCCTCTACCTTGAACTCACGAAGAAGTCGGTCAACGATGATTTCCAAATGGAGCTCACCCATACCTGCGATGATTGTCTGTCCTGTTTCCTGATCCGTATGAGCACGGAAAGTAGGATCTTCTTCTGCAAGTTTTGCAAGTGCTTCACCCATCTTGCCCTGACCTGCTTTGGTCTTAGGCTCGATAGCAAGCTCGATAACGGGTTCAGGGAATTCCATGGACTCTAAGATAACAGGATGCTGTTCGTCACAAATGGTATCACCTGTACCGGTAACTTTAAATCCAACTGCTGCTGCAATATCACCGGAGTAAACTTTTTCAAGTTCTGCTCTCTTGTTTGCATGCATCTGCAAGATACGTCCAACACGTTCTTTCTTATCCTTTGTTGCATTCAGTACATAAGAACCGGAGTTGATTGTACCGGAATACACACGGAAGTAAGCAAGCTTACCAACGAAGGGGTCAGTCATAATCTTGAATGCCAATGCTGCGAAAGGTTCATCATCAGATGAATGTCTTTCGATTTCATTACCGTCCATATCAACACCCTTGATAGCAGGAATGTCAACCGGTGAAGGCATGAATTCAATTACCGCATCCAACAACTTCTGTACACCCTTGTTTCTGTATGCAGTACCACAGCAAACGGGTACAGCGCTACAATCGCAAGTTGCTTTACGAAGTACAGCTTTTAACTGTTCTACGGAAGGTTCTTCCCCTTCCAAATACATCATCATTAATTCGTCATCTAATTCGCAGATTTTCTCAACAAGTTCGCTACGATACATTTCTGCATCATCTGCCATATCTGCAGGAATATCTGTGATAGAAATGTCATCACCCTTATCATCGTTGTAGATGTAGGCTTTCATTTCAAACAAATCAACGATTCCTTTAAATTCATCTTCTTTACCGATAGGCAACTGAATGCAGATTGCATTTTTACCTAATCTGTTACGGATCTGATCAACAGCTCCGTAGAAGTTTGCACCTAAAATGTCCATCTTGTTGATGAAAGCCATTCGGGGTACGTTATAAGTGTCTGCCTGACGCCATACGTTTTCAGACTGAGGCTCAACGCCTCCCTTTGCACAGAATACACCAACGGCACCATCCAATACACGAAGGGAACGCTCAACTTCTACTGTGAAGTCAACGTGACCCGGGGTATCAATGATGTTGATACGATGCTCCAAAGCACCTTCCTTAGGTTTGCAATTCTCCTGCAATGTCCAGTGGCAGGTCGTAGCAGCTGAAGTAATTGTGATACCTCTTTCCTGTTCCTGCTCCATCCAGTCCATGGTTGCAGTACCTTCATGAGTATCACCGATCTTATAGTTTACACCAGTATAGTACAAGATACGCTCTGTTGTGGTTGTTTTACCAGCATCGATATGCGCCATAATACCAATATTTCTGGTTCTCTCTAACGGATATTCTCTTCCAGCCAAGACTATTTCCTCCCTTCCTAGAATCTGTAGTGTGCAAACGCCTTATTAGCCTCAGCCATCTTATGCATATCTTCTTTACGCTTAACAGCTGCGCCTGTGTTGTTTGCTGCGTCTAAAATTTCGTTTGCCAATTTGTCTTCCATGGTCTTTTCGCCTCTCTTACGAGAAAACATTGTTAACCAACGAAGAGCTAAAGCCTGACGACGATCCGGTCTAACTTCAATAGGTACCTGATAAGTAGCACCACCGATACGTCTAGCTTTTACTTCCAAAAGCGGCATAATGTTGTTCATTGCTTCACCAAACACTTCAAGTGCAGGCTTGCCACTCTTTTCTTCTACTTTTGCAAATGCTCCGTATACAATCTTCTGAGCAACACCTTTCTTACCATCTAACATGATGTTGTTGATAAGCTTGGTTACCACTTTGTCATTGTATAAGGGATCCGCTAATACGTCTCTTTTTTGAATATGTCCTTTACGTGGCACGGTTCTTCCCTCCTTAATCATATTTTGTTTCGAAATAATCCGTGATTAAATCATAGGTACTCACACTTTGACTAATGTGTTCGCGCGGTCTTCTCTATTTATAAACAGATTTGTTATGAATAAGAATCCCAACACCAAATTAGTTCATGCGATATACACAAGCTTATTTCTTAGGTCTCTTAGCGCCGTATTTGGAACGCGCCTGTTTTCTGTTTGCAACACCTGCGGTATCCAATGTACCTCTGATAACATGGTAACGTGTACCGGGCAAGTCCTTTACTCTTCCGCCTCGGATAAGAACAACGCTATGCTCCTGCAAGTTGTGACCTTCACCGGGAATGTAGCTTGTTACTTCGATTCCGTTGGAAAGACGTACTCTGGCGATCTTTCTGAGAGCTGAGTTAGGTTTCTTAGGGGTTGCGGTCTTAACTGCAGTACAAACACCTCTCTTCTGAGGAGAAGCAGTTTCGATTGCTTTCTTGTGCAAAGAGTTGTAACCCTTCAACAAAGCAGGTGCAGTAGACTTCTTAACGGATGTCTGACGACCCTTTCTTACTAACTGGTTAAATGTTGGCATTCTTTTCACCTCCTGTCGTTTATTTTACTTTTGTACATAATGCACGAAAAAAGCACGCACATTTTGCACGCTTGATTATTATACTTTGTGTGCCGGGGATTGTCAATAAGTTTTTTCACACTCTTTGCAAAAAGGAACCGGCCTCAACCGGTTCCTTCTATATATAGTATCTCTATAAGAACTTCTTATACCTATACTGCTGCTTCCGATTATACTTCAACCGGATCTCCCTGGCCTTCTTCGGTTACTTCCGCCTCAGCGTCTGCTTCTGCATCTGTTTCCGCATCTACCAGAAATTCTGCATCGATTTCTTCTGTAACGATTTCTTCCTCGTTTTCATCCGCGCCTTCTACTTCGATCTTAACATCGCGGTATCTCTTAATACCGGTTCCGGCAGGAATCAACTTACCGATGATAACGTTTTCTTTCAAACCGATGAGCGGGTCAACCTTACCCTTAATCGCAGCTTCCGTAAGAACCTTAGTGGTCTCCTGGAAGGATGCTGCGGAAAGGAAGGAGTTGGTTGCAAGAGCTGCCTTTGTGATACCGAGAATAATATCTGCGGTTTCTACCGGCTGTTTGCCTTCTGCAACAAGTTTCTCATTGATTTCTTCTACCTCAAGACGATCTACCAAAGATCCGGGAAGGAGGTCTGTGTCACCACTGTTCTCCACTCTCTGTTTCTTGAGCATCTGGCGGACAATAACTTCGATGTGCTTATCTGCCAAATCTACACCCTGAAGTCCGTAAACCTTCTGAACTTCACGAATGAGATAATTTTCAACCGCTTCAATCTTCTTAATCTCAAGCAAATCGTGAGGATTTACGGAACCTTCCGTAAGTTCATCACCGGCTTCCACAACCTGACCTTCCAATACCTTAATACGGGCACCGTAGGTAATTGTGTATGCCTTTTCACGCTCGCCATCATTAATGATGATTTCACGTTTGTTATTATTTTCACGGATTGATACCGTACCGCCAAATTCAGCGATAATTGCAAGTCCCTTCGGTTTTCTTGCTTCGAAAAGCTCTTCTACTCGAGGAAGACCCTGGGTAATATCGTTACCCGCAACACCACCGGTATGGAATGTACGCATGGTAAGCTGGGTACCCGGTTCACCGATAGACTGCGCTGCGATGATACCGACTGCTTCACCGACCTGTACTGCTTCACCGGTTGCCATGTTGGCACCATAACACTTCGCACAGATACCAACGCGGGACTTACAGGTAAGCACGGTACGAATCTTCACTGCACTTACCGGAGACTTTCCGTCTTCTGCAACGCCGCTTGCAACAATCTTTGCTGCACGTTTTGCTGTAATCATATGATTTGCTTTAACGATAACATTGCCGTCCCGGTCCTTGATTTCGTTCACGGAATATCTTCCCTTGATACGATTTTCCAAGGATTCGATAACGTCCTTGCCATCCATCAAAGCCTGTACTGTCATGCCGGTAATTTCCTTACCTGCGCAACAATCTTTTTCTTTAATAATGAGTTCCTGACATACGTCAACCATTCGACGGGTAAGGTAACCGGAGTCTGCGGTACGAAGCGCAGTATCGGAAAGACCCTTACGAGCACCGTGAGCGGAAATGAAGTACTCAAGTACGTCAAGACCTTCACGGAAGTTGGACTTAATCGGGAGCTCGATGGTACGACCTGAGGTATCTGCCATAAGTCCACGCATACCGGCAAGCTGTTTCATCTGCTGTTCGGAACCTCGCGCACCGGAGTCCGCCATCATCTTAATATTGTTGTATGCATCCAAACCATTCATCAGTTCTTTGGTAAGCTGTGCGTCGGTTTCATTCCATACCTGGATTACTCCGCGGTATCTTTCTTCCTCCGTAATCATACCACGACGATAGTTCATCGCAATCTTATCTACCTTCTTCTGTGCCTCATCCAAAAGCTGCGGTTTCACAGGAGGTACCGTCATATCGGAAATGGATACGGTCATCGCTGCTCTGGTTGAATACTTGTAACCGGTAGCCTTAACAAGGTCAAGAACCTCTGCGGTCTTTGTAGCACCATGAGTGTTAATAACTTTTTCCAAAATCTTCTTCAACTGTTTCTTTCCTACAAGGAAATCAACTTCCGGCAAAAGCATATTTTCGTCGGTATCTCTGGTTACAAAACCTAAATCCTGCGGAAGAATTTCATTGAACAGGAAACGTCCCAATGTGGATTCCACAACACCTGAAATCTCTCTTCCATCCGCGGTCGTCTTTTCCACGCGAACTTTAATCTTCGCATGCAAATCAATAACACCGTTTTCATATGCAAGAATTGCTTCGTTAACGTTCTTAAAGAACTTACCTTCTCCCATAGTACCCGGTCTTTCCTGTGTCAGGTAGTAAATACCAAGAACCATATCCTGGGAAGGAACCGCTACGGGTGCACCGTCGGAAGGTTTCAACAGGTTGTTGGGTGAAAGAAGCAGGAACCGGCACTCGGACTGTGCTTCTACGGAAAGAGGCAAATGTACCGCCATCTGGTCACCGTCGAAGTCCGCGTTAAACGCCGTACATACCAGGGGATGAAGTTTAATCGCCTTACCTTCTACCAAAATCGGCTCAAATGCCTGAATACCGAGACGGTGAAGTGTAGGAGCACGGTTCAACATAACCGGATGCTCTTTAATGGCTTCTTCCAAAACATCCCATACCTGGTCATCCAATTTCTCAACCATTTTCTTTGCTGCTCTGATGTTCTGGCAAATCTGTTTTGCCACAAGTTCCTTCATAACGAAGGGTTTGAACAGCTCAATTGCCATCTCCTTGGGGAGACCACACTGATAAATCTTAAGTTCGGGACCTACTACGATAACGGAACGTCCTGAGTAGTCAACTCGCTTACCGAGAAGGTTCTGACGGAAACGTCCGGTTTTACCCTTCAACATATCAGAGAGAGACTTAAGCGCACGGTTACCGGGGCCGGTTACCGGTCTTCCTCTTCTGCCGTTATCAATAAGTGCATCCACCGCTTCCTGAAGCATTCTCTTTTCGTTACGAACGATGATGTCCGGTGCTCCAAGATCAATCAGTTTTTTCAAACGATTGTTACGGTTGATAATTCTTCTGTACAAATCATTCAAGTCAGAAGTTGCAAAACGTCCGCCGTCCAACTGAACCATAGGTCTAAGGTCGGGGGGAATTACCGGGATGGCATCCAGAATCATCCAGGACGGTTTATTTCCGGATTCACGGAATGCTTCCACAACTTCCAATCTCTTTACAATCTTTGCTCTCTTCTGGCCCTTGGTAGACTCATTTTCAAGTTCTGCCTTAAGTTCTGCCATATCCTTATCCAAATCAATGGCATCCAAAAGTTCTTTGATTGCTTCGGCACCCATGCCGACACGGAACTGATCGCCGTATTTATCCAGACAATCCTGATACTCGCGTTCCGTCAAAATCTGCTTCATTTCCAAATCCGTTGTTCCGGGATCCAAAACGATGTAAGCAGCAAAATACAATACTTTTTCCAACACACGAGGTGTAAGGTCAAGCAAAAGTCCCATTCTGCTGGGGATTCCCTTGAAATACCAAATGTGGGAAACCGGTGCAGAGAGTTCGATGTGACCCATACGCTCTCTACGAACGTTAGCCTTGGTAACCTCAACACCACACTTGTCACAGATTACGCCTTTATAACGAATCTTACGGTACTTACCGCAGTGACATTCCCAGTCTTTGCTGGGTCCAAATATTTTCTCGCAGAACAAGCCTTCTTTTTCCGGCTTCAATGTTCTGTAATTGATTGTCTCAGGTTTTGTTACTTCACCACGGGACCACTCCCTGATTTTCTCAGGTGATGCCAAACCAATTTTAATTGAATCAAATGTTATCGGCTGATAATCATTATTCTTTACTTCAGACATTACTCAGTACTCCTTCCAAACGTTTTCATTGCTCAAAAAGACTATTCGTCCTCCATGGTTACATTTTCATCGAAACTCTCGTCGAAATCTCCGTCAAAGTCATCCGATGCATCATCAAAATCATCTTCTGCATCTACCAATTCACCGGACTCATCCAATTCCTTGGTACCGTAACCGAGTGCGCTGATATCATCTCTGCTGTAATCCTGACCGTTTCTTTCCGCGCCAAGTTCAAAGCGATATTCGCTGTCGTTGTAATCGATGCTTTCTTTGATTTCAACTTCTTCCTGATTTTCGTCAAGGACCTTAACATCCAATGCCAAGGACTGTAACTCTTTCAAGAGTACCTTGAAGGATTCGGGAATACCGGGCTCAGGAATATTTTCACCCTTAACAATTGCTTCGTAGGTCTTCACACGACCGATAACGTCGTCGGACTTCACGGTCAGGATTTCCTGCAATGTGTAGGATGCACCATAAGCCTCCAGTGCCCATACTTCCATTTCTCCGAAACGCTGTCCGCCGAACTGTGCTTTACCACCGAGAGGCTGCTGCGTTACTAAGGAGTACGGTCCGGTAGAACGAGCATGAATCTTATCATCAACCAAGTGATGCAGTTTCAGATAATGCATGTGTCCGATGGTTACCGGGCTGTCGAAATATTCTCCGGTACGTCCGTCACGAAGGCTTACTTTACCGGTTCTGGAAATAGGAACACCTTTCCAAAGTTCTCTGTGATCTTTATTATCGGAAAGGTACTGGTATACCTCGGGAAGCAAACTGTCTTTGTGCTTCTTGGTAAACTCATCCCATTCCATGTTAACGTAATCATTTGCAAGATCCAAAGTATCCATGATGTCTTCTTCGTTGGCACCGTCAAATACCGGAGTTGCAATATTAAATCCGAGGGCTTTTGCAGCCAGGGACAAATGAATCTCAAGTACCTGTCCGATGTTCATTCGGGAAGGTACACCCAAGGGATTCAATACGATATCCAAAGGACGGCCGTTGGGCAGGTAAGGCATATCTTCTACCGGCAATACGCGGGAAACAACACCCTTGTTACCATGACGACCCGCCATCTTATCACCAACGCTGATTTTTCTCTTCTGGGCAATGTAAATACGTACTTTCTGATTTACACCAGGAGAAAGTTCAGTATCACCGGCGCTTCTTGAGAATACCTTGGCATCCACAACCACACCGTATTCACCGTGAGGTACTTTCAGGGAAGTATCACGGACTTCTCTTGCCTTTTCACCGAAGATTGCACGAAGCAAACGTTCTTCCGGAGTAAGGTCTGTTTCACCCTTCGGTGTTACTTTACCAACCAAAATGTCACCGGCGCGAACTTCTGCACCCACACGGATAATACCGCGGTCATCCAAATCCTTCAGTGCGTCTTCACCAACACCGGGGATATCTCTTGTGATTTCTTCCGGTCCTAACTTGGTGTCACGCGCTTCTGTTTCGTATTCTTCAATGTGAACAGAGGTATAAACATCCTCTCTGACTAATCTTTCGCTAAGAAGAACCGCATCTTCGTAGTTGTAACCTTCCCAGGTCATGAAACCGATAAGAGGGTTCTTACCAAGTCCGAGTTCACCGTTTGCAGTAGAAGGACCGTCAGCAATTACCTGGCCTTCCGCAACATGGTCACCCTTAAATACAATCGCTTTCTGATTGTAGCAGTTGGACTGGTTGCTTCGAACGAATTTTGCAAGAGTGTATTCCATCTTCTCGCCATCGTCCGCAGTAATCTTAATCTTCTTGGAAGATACATAAGTAACCGTACCCGGTTTCTTTGCAACCACGCAGACACCGGAGTCAACCGCTGCCTTGGGTTCCATACCGGTACCTACAACAGGTGCTTCCGTAAACAACAAAGGAACGGCCTGACGCTGCATGTTGGATCCCATGAGCGCACGGTTCGCATCGTCGTTCTCCAGGAAGGGAATGAGGGCTGTAGCCACAGAGAATACCATCTTCGGAGAAACGTCCATGAAATCGAACGCTGTCTTAGGATATTCCTGTGTCTCTTCGCGATAACGACCGGATACCATGTTCTTTACAAAGTGTCCTTCTTTATCCAGCTTTTCATTCGCCTGTGCTACATGATAATTATCTTCTTCATCTGCGGTCATGTAGATAACTTCATCCGTAACTACAGGATTTTCCGCATTGGTCTTATCAATTTTACGATAAGGAGCTTCGATGAAGCCGTATTCATTAATTCTTGCGTAGGATGCAAGAGAGTTGATAAGTCCGATGTTGGGACCTTCAGGAGTCTCGATGGGACACATTCTACCATAGTGAGTATAGTGTACGTCTCGAACCTCGAATCCGGCACGATCTCTGGAAAGACCACCCGGTCCTAATGCAGACAAACGTCTCTTATGAGTAAGTTCACCAAGCGGGTTGTTCTGATCCATAAACTGGGACAACTGGGAAGAACCAAAGAATTCTTTGATTGCAGCCTGTACCGGCTTAATGTTAATCAATGCCTGGGGTGAAATTTCTTCGTTGTCATGGGTATCATGGGTTGTCATTCTTTCACGAACCACACGTTCCATACGGGAAAGACCGATACGGTACTGGTTCTGAAGAAGTTCACCTACCGCACGGATACGACGGTTACCCAAATGGTCGATGTCATCATCGTTACCGATTCCGTACTCAAGCGCAATGTTGTAGTTTACGGAAGCAATAATATCACTCTTGGTAATATGCTTCGGTACCAGATTGTGAATATTCTTCACAATGGCATCTGCAAGCTGTTCCGGCTTCTCTTCATATTCTCTGAGAATTCTCTTGAGTTCCGGCCAGTATACATATTCCGTAATTCCCAGCGCTTTCGCATCCAAATCTAACCACTCGTTGATATCTACCATAAGGTTGGACAATACCTTAACGTTCTTGGATTCGGTCTGGATAAGTACGCTTTCTACTGCGGAGTTCTGGATTTCATCTGCAATTTCCATAGTTACCTTGGTACCTGCTGCAGCAATCACTTCTCCGGTAAAAGGATTTAATACATCTTCCGCAAGTACATGTCCTCTGATACGGTTGCGGAGTGCCAATTTCTTATTAAATTTGTAACGACCTACTTTTGCAAGGTCATATCTTCTCGCATCAAAGAAAGTGGAAGTAACGTATCCTTCCGCACTTTCAATCGTGAACGGCTCACCGGGGCGAACTTTATTATATAATTCCTTCAAGCCTTCTTCGTAGCTCTTGGAAATATCTTTGGTAAAACTCTGCAAAATCTTGGTTTCTTCACCGAACAAATCAATAATTTCTTCGTCGGTTCCGACACCGATTGCACGCAAAAATACCGTGATGGGAACCTTTCTGGTTCTGTCCACACGTACATAGAAAACATCATTTGCATCCGTCTCATATTCCAACCACGCACCACGATTCGGAATTACTGTGGAAGAGAACAATTCTTTACCTAAACGGTCATGACCGATTGCATAATAAATACCGGGGGAACGTACCAACTGACTGACAATAACACGCTCGGCACCGTTAATTACGAAAGTACCGGTTTCTGTCATAAGAGGGAAGTTACCCATGAAAATTTCATGTTCTTTGATTTCATCTTTGTCCTGGTTATACAAACGAACTTTTACTTTCAAAGGAGCTTCGTAAGTAAGGTCTCTTTCCTTACACTCCTCAATTGTATGCTTGATTTCGTCTTCTGCCAGCATAAAATCTACGAATTCCAGACTTAAATGTCCGCCGTAATCAGAGATTGGAGAGATATCATCGAAGGCTTCTTTTAATCCTTCTTCCAAGAACCACTTGTAGGAGTCCTTCTGGACTTCAATCAGGTTCGGGATCTCCAAAACTTCTTTCTGCCGTGAATAACTCATACGCATACTGTTGCCGTTTACAATAGGACGTATTCTGTTTTTTTCCATTTGACATTTCACCCCGTTCTAATATTTTGCGGCCCAAAAAAGTGCATAGAAGGGCCTAGCACACCACAATAGTGCATCTTACATAATACCACAAGAGTTTTTTTAAGTCAACATGAATTTATGGGAAAATAGAAAAAGAACGACCGTAGCCCCGGTCGGTGCCGGACATCGGTCAAAATGACGGGAATTTTTAAACAACGAAGGAACTTATCCCAAAACGGAATAAGTCCCTTGCATCATTCATTATTCTTAGATTATTTAAGAGTAACAGTTGCTCCAACTTCTTCAAGTTTCGCTTTGATATCGTTAGCTTCGTCTTTGGAAGCCTGCTCTTTAACAACCTTGGGAGCGCCCTCAACGAGTTCTTTGGACTCTTTAAGACCAAGACCTGTGATAACACGGATAACTTTGATAACGTCCATTTTCTTCTCGCCGAAGCTTGTAAGCTCAACGTCGAATTCTGTCTTTTCTTCAGCTGCGTCTGCTGCAGGGCCTGCTGCTGCTACAACAACACCTGCTGCTGCGGATACACCAAATTCTTCTTCACAAGCTTTTACTAATTCATTTAATTCTAATACAGATAACTCTTTTACTGCGTCAATAATTTCCTGAGTAGATAATTTTGCCATTTTAATTTACCTCCATTTAATAATGTTAAATTGTTTTCTTATTCTTCTGTAGCAGTTTCTTCAGCGGGAGCTGTTTCTGCTGCAGGTGCTTCTTCAACTACAGGTGCTTCCTCAGCGGGAGCTGCCTCTGCAGGTGCTGCTTCACCGGCGCCGCCTTTTTCAGCAAGCTGGTTCATAACACGAGCAAAGTTTGTAATCGGTGACTGCCAGCTACCAAGCAACTTAGCAAGGAGTTCTTCTCTGGAAGGAATGTTTGCAATTGCTGCGATTCCTTTTGCATCATATGCAGTTCCTTCAACAATACCACCTTTGATTTCAAGCTTCGGTGCTGTCTTTGCGAATTTGCTGATTTCTCTGGCCGGTGCTGTTGCATCGTCTTTGGAAATTACGATTGCGCTGGGCCCTTCAAGATATTCCTGAAGCTGTTCGCAATCAGTTCCCTTGAACGCAAATTCCATCATTTTGTTCTTGTAAACCTTGTAGTTGATTCCGGCTTCACGAAGCTGTTTACGAAGAGCGGTATCTTCTGCTACGGTAAGTCCTCTGTAGTCAACAAGTACTACGGACTGCGCGTCTTTGATTGCTTCTGAAATCTCATCAACGATCGGTTTTTTCAGTTCAACTTTTGCCATTTTCTTCCTCCTTATAAATTTTTTCCGACTTTCATCGGGGTGCCGAAAGGAGTTCTTTCTCTGTGCCGTTAACACAGATATAAAAAACCCTCCGAACAAGCCGGAGGGGATAAAGTTTCAAAATCATTTTCGAAATTACTCTTTTCTCCTCGGTAGGCATCTTTCAAATTTACGCTTTCGCACCTACTGTCTTCGGCTGATCTTAACGACCTTTGCTATGATAACATCTTGACAAAGACTCGTCAAGCATTATTTTTAAATTCGTACAATTTTTCGTACATTTTTTCCGGCATTTCACGTCGCCGGACGTTTTTGCAAGCAGTTTCTGTCAGCCAATTCTGTCAGCCGTTTCCGGCAGCCGGCACCACATATCCGTTTTCATCAATCACCGCTTCCGAAGATATTCCGCGCATATAATTTAACACCCGATCCCGATCCGCTCCGTGCAGCAATTCCACGCCGCATCCGGTTTGCAGGCAGGGCACGAACTGCAGCGATTCCAGCTCCCCGTTTTGCAGTGTCACCGTCACCAGCGCGCTGTCCAAAGTCCTGGAATTAAACCAAAAATTCCCAAGGCTGTATACCACAGGAACCTCCCCTTCGTATCCGATTTCCTGAAGTACATGAGGATGAGCACCGATAATCAAATCTGCTCCGGCCTCCGCATATAGCGGTGCTTGGTCCACCTGGGCCCAGTCCAGCACATCCGTGCTTTCCGTCCCCCAATGGATAAAAAGTATTAAAAAGTCGCAATTTTCCTTTGTTTCCCGAATCGTCTCCACCAGATAATCCGGATTCCAGCACCGAAGCACACCCGGAAGTTCCTCTGTCGCTCCACGGGTGTTGGGATAATCCGTCCGCTCAATCTGGGTCGCCGCAAGAATTCCGATGCGCACGCCATCCGCTTCAAAATAAAACGGCCTTGCCGCTTCCTCCAGATTCCTGCCCGCCCCCACATAGGGCATTCCGGCTTCTTCCAATGTCGTAAGTGTATCCAAAAACGCTTCTTCCCCGTAGTCAAAGGTATGGTTATTGGCAATCGAAACAATGTCTACACCCATATCAAAAAGCACATTTACCGATTCCGGATCCGCCCGGAAGGTATACATTTTGTCAGCCTGAGGCGCACCACCATCGGAATAAGGGAACTCATTATTCACCATCATAATATCCGCCTGCTTCATCAGCGCCAGAAGTTCCGGCGATATACACTCCTCCAAAACGCTTTCCCGCTGTAAATAGGTGGCATATATCGCATAATAGGGATCAAATAAAATATCTCCGGCAAAAGAAATTACCACCCGGTTTTCCTGCGCCGTATTAATCACCCGGGTGTTAGGTTCCGGTTCCGGGCTTTCGTTTTCGGACAAGACCGTTTCATTTTCCGAAACCACCTCCCCCGGCAAAGCATTTCCGCTAAGCAACTCACCCTCCGGAGCTGTAACCGTATTGCCGGAAGCCACCTCAGAGCGCGCCGCCTCTGCATCCATCCGCGCCATTTCCTGATTCACCCGGTAGTACACAAAAGAAAATCCCACCGTCAGAACAATCAATAATGTAATTACAAATACTTTCAGTTTCTTCTTCATCAATTCCACCTTAAACAAAAACCACCGCACCGGTGTCATGCACCAATGCGGCAGCCTTATACACTTTCAGCGTGTCACCAAATTAGAACTTAGCAACACTTACGCGAACGCCGGGTCCCATTGTTGTAGCAAGGGTAACGCTCTTCAAATACTGTCCTTTCAATGCACTGGGTCTTGCTTTTACGATTGCATCCATAAGTGCGTCAAGGTTTTCGTTCAACTGCTCTTCTGTAAAGGAAGCCTTTCCGATAGGGCAGTGAATGATATTGCTCTTATCAAGACGATATTCAATCTTACCTGCCTTGATATCGTTGATTGCTTTTGTTACGTCCATAGTAACGGTTCCTGCCTTAGGGTTGGGCATAAGTCCTTTCGGACCAAGTACCTTACCGAGACGACCAACAACACCCATCATATCCGGTGTAGCTACTACTACGTCGAAGTCAAGCCATCCGTCGTTCTGGATCTTCGGAATAAGCTCTTCTCCACCTACGAAATCAGCTCCTGCTGCTTCTGCCTCGTTCAACTTGTCGCCTTTTGCGAAAACAAGAACTTTTACAGTCTTACCTGTTCCGTTAGGAAGAACAACCGCACCACGAATCTGCTGTTCTGCGTGACGTCCGTCACATCCTGTTCTGATATGAACTTCAACAGTTTCATCAAATTTCGCTGTTGCTGTCTTTTTTACCAATGCAACTGCATCTGCAGTTTCATAATAGGTTGCGCGGTCAACCTGAGTTGCTGCCGCATTATATTTCTTTCCGTGTTTCATTTACATTTACCTCCTTGTGGTTTTAACGAGTTACACTCTTCCACGCTTCTAAAATTAGTCTTCTACTACAACGCCCATACTTCTTGCGGTACCAGCGATCATTGACATAGCTGCTTCAATAGATGCTGCATTCAAATCCGGCATCTTAAGTTCTGCGATTTCACGAACTTTGTCTTTCGAAATTGTAGCAACCTTTGTCTTGTTAGGTACTGCAGAGCCTGATTTAATGTTGCAAGCTTTCTTAATGAGCACCGGAGCAGGCGGAGTCTTTGTAACAAAACTGAAACTTCTGTCTGCGTAAACGGTAATTACAACAGGGATGATTAAGTCACCCTTATCTGCTGTTCTTGCGTTGAACTGCTTTGTAAATTCAACGATGTTAACACCATGCTGTCCAAGCGCAGGACCAACAGGCGGTGCCGGTGTTGCTTTGCCGGCAGGAATCTGTAATTTGATGTATCCTTGTACTTTCTTTGCCATTTTGGCTACCTCCTAATAAAAATGTGGTAGTGGCGCATCTTTTATGCAAGCACGAAAGACGCTCCCACACACGCCCGTACATATTATATATGTGAATGAAATGCAGTTCGCATTTCACAAGCGCCGTTATAAATTATAACAACTTCTTTACATCGGAGAATCCGATTTCTACCGGAGTCTCGCGGCCAAACATTTCCACGATAATCGTCGTGGTCTGCTTGTTTTCGTCAATGCGGCTAACCACTCCGACGGTATCTTTCCATGCGCCGTCTGTAATCATGAGGGTATCGCCCACTTCGAAATCTGCCTTCGCAATTTTTTCTTTATCCAGTTTGCCAACTTCATCCTGTTCCAAAGGAACGGGTTTGCTTCCCGGTCCTACAAAACCGGTAACGCCGCGGGTGTTTCGAACAACATACCATGCGTCATTATCGTCCGCATCCATATGAATCAAAACATAGCCCGGAAGCACTTTCTTCTGTACGGTCTTTTTGCCGGTCTGACGGATTTCCGTTACATCCTGCATCGGAACACGCACTTCCAAAATCTTGCTTTCCAAATGACGGTTTTCAATCGCTTTTTCGATGTTGGCTTTTACCTTCTTTTCATAGCCGGAATACGTATGTACCACATACCATCCCATGCCTCGGCCACTCTTGTTATCACTTTGACCGATATCAAAATCTTCCACTACGGCGGGTGCATCCTCGGAATCTGCAGTACGCACCGGCTTTAATACCTCGCGAACCTCTTCCTTCTCTTCCAGGATCTTCTTCAGTTCACCCATTCGTTTTACTTTAATTTTTTTCGAATCTGCCATTTGAACTTCTATTCTCCTTTTTCAAAAGTATGATAAAAGACGTTTCCGGTAAACTTAGAAAGTTGTGAGAATATTCACACCTTCAAGAATCACCATATCTATGAGCGCAATAAATGCTCCCAAAAGCACGGTAACCACCAGAACCACCGCAGTCTGCTTGGTAGCATCCTTCGAAGACGGCCAAGTGATTTTCTTGAATTCTTTTCTCAATCCTTTGAAAAAGCTGGGCTTCTTTTTCTTTTCGTTTGCGTTTGCTGTATCTGCCATTACTCTACCTCCGAATATCCCAAGTAGGGCACTTCACTGCGACTTATTTTGTTTCTTTGTGTAAAGTATGAGCCTTACAGAATCTGCAATATTTCTTTGTTTCCATTCTGTCAGGATGATTCTTCTTATCCTTTGTTGTATCATAGTTACGCTGTTTGCATTCTGTACATGCCAATGTAATTCTTGTACGCATATCTCTACCTCCAAGTATTTCCTTTGCTTACTTTTTAAACATTCATTTAAAGCACAAAAAAAAGAGTTAATTCTCTCTCGCTGAATTAGAATACCATAGCTTTTCTTCCCCGTCAATTACTTTTTTAATTTTTATTAATCTTTTTCACAAAAACGTTGATTTTTCGCTATTTTTGTGATACTATACAGTTAAGAAATTGTCTTTTTTCCTATATATATGTTACAGGAAGCGGACATTTCAGACAACAATCAATTTCAAGACCATGCCCCGGCAGGATTCAAGGATGAATCATTTTGCCGCACTATCAGGGAAGAGAGGAGGGCGCTTATGGCATTTCACAATTCTATTCTAAGTAATGTATACAACTATTATCAGGCTGACTTATCGCCCAAATCAACATCCCGGTTTGATGCGCATAAGCGGGCTGATCTTCGAAGTATCTATCATTCCATCCGAAATATTGATAAAGAATCTCCCGTCTACTTGATCGACCGTTCGGCCGATTTGGAAAAGTACGTGGTTCATATGAAAGAAAATGCAATCCAATTCCGGAATGTTATGGATTCCCTCGGATACGAGGACGAGGAAACGCTGTTTTCCAAAAAGACAATCGTCTCCTCTCATCCGGACATTGCTACGGTGGAATACACCGGCAAGGAACAGGTGGCCGAAGACTTCGCGCCCATTGAACTGGAAGTCAGTTCTCTGGCATCTCCGCAGGTAAATCAGGGTTCCTTCCTTCCTTCTTTTGAAAGTGCCGGTTTGGAAGGGGATTATTCCTTCGACATCACCACCGGTGATTCCAATTATGAATTGCAGTTTTCCATTGCGGAAGGTGATACCAATTACGAAATCCAATCCCGATTGGCCAGATTGATTTCCGGTTCCGGAATCGGTCTGAATGCAAATGTAATTCAGGACGATACCAAATCCGCGCTTGTGGTTTCTTCCGTTTCCACCGGCTCTTCACCGGACAGACAACCGCTCTTTAACATCAGTGATGAAGATACCTCCCACAAGCAGGGTATGGTAGATTATCTCGGTATCCGGGACATCACCCAAATGCCGGAATGGACTACTTATACGATTAATGGAAACGCCGGAAGTTCTCCGGACAATCATCTTATTGCAGGACGGAATTTGCAGGTTACACTTAATGCGCTGCCTTCCGAGCCCATTACCATTTCCGCGCGCCCCGATATGGAATCCGTTAAAGAAAATATTACCGCATTCCAGCGTTCCTATAATACTTTTATCCAAGCTGCATCCGAATATCTGCACAAGCAGCCGCGTACCGGGCTCCTCATCGGCAGTATGCGAAAGATGACGGACAGTTATCTGCCCGGTATGAAGGAACTGGGAATTTCCCAGGACGCCGCAGGAATGCTACAGGTATCTGATGAAACCCTGACCTCGGCCATCAAAAACGGAAATGCGGATACCGCACTTCCCGCCCTTCGCAGTTATGCCAAGGCATCCCTTCATCGGATTTCCCAGGTACAGCTAAATCCCATGGATTATGTGGATAAACGTATGGTGGCGTATAAAAATCCTTATAAGAAACATTTCGCCAATCCCTACACCACCAGCGCATACAGCGGAATGCTGTTTAACAGTTACATGTAAGGATCGCGCGAACAAACTGGGCGCCAATCATAAAGCAACAAAAAATAAGGCCGGACGTGCATCAGCACATCCGGCTTTTTTTCATCTCGAAACCTACGCCATGGCGTTCATAAACTGCTCCAAAAATGGAAGCATATATTTTTCAATACATTCTGCGATTCCGGCGTCTTCCTTTGCCATAAAACTCTTGCTGAGTTTCTCAACACCTTCTTCCAAAGAAGAAACATCAATCTTCGTCTTCTCCGGGTCTACAGAAGAAACCGTACCGTTATAAGCTTCAATAACCCAATTCAAACCGTCAATATTCATGCGCAAATACTCATCCGTATCTTCCTTGCGTTCTCCCTTTAATTCCTCGGTCACCTGAGATAACCCTCTTTGTAAATTGGGAATATATTCTTTTAAACTTTCGATTGTCTCTTTTTGTAATTCTGCAATTTCTTCCATATTATATTCCTGTCCCATGGTAACCTCCGTTTCAAATTGTTATTGTTATAGCCTTTTAACAATCACATTACATCCCTGTAATCCAAACACTATATCCTATATATCGGCATGTCTTCCGAAAAACTTTACAGCCAATTTACATTTTCCTGCCGTCTGCCTTATTCCTCTCAGGAAGCAAGAATTTCATTGCATTTATCCAGCATTTTTGCCGGAATTTCATCGCCGTACACCGCTGCCAAAATCGGCTTCGTCTCTTGCAGGGCATTGACAAACCAGATTCTTGCTTCCGGATAATCTCCCCGGTCGAAATAAAACTGTCCCACTTCATTACACATTTCGGAACAAGGTGAGATGACCAGATTTTTTAGTGCCCATTTAAAAAATTCTTCTGGACAATTTTTCAATCGCCAAATTCTTGCCATCACACAATAACAGTAATCCAACTCTTCCGGACTGCGGCGAGAGTCCATCGCCATTTGGAAAAAGCCGTCCTCTGCTGCCAAAAAATCCTCGGTTTCGCCGGCAATAAATAATTCCCGGGCATACATGGTGAGCAGCTTTCCGGATAACCTGCATCCCTGTTCAATCTGTTTTCGAAAGACCCGCAAATCCCGTCCGGCATGATTGCTCTCCGGCATATGTAAAATCTCAATATCACTGTCATACACCACCGGATTAAGGTTCACAGATTCGTGAATTGCATCAATCCAGGTAAAGGAACGCAATCGACGGAACAATTTCGGTCGGTATTCCTTGTCAAAATTTTCCGTAGTAGCATATTCCTTGGTGTTCACATACCACATTTGTACGATTTCCACCTCCGGAAGAAGGGCCTCTTTCAAAGCCCGAAAACGCGCCTTGTTTTTTTCATCCAACACTTCATCCGCATCCGCCGAATAAATATACTCCATCGTCGCCTTGGAAAAGGCAAAATTCCGTGCATCCGCAAAGTCATCAATCCACTGATAATCGTATACCTTATCCGTGTACTCCGCAGCAATCTTTTTCGTATCATCCGTGGAACCGGTATCCACAATAATAATTTCCTCAAAAAGCCCTTCTAACGAATCCAGACATCTGCGCAAAACCTTCTCTTCATTTTTTACAATCATGCAAAGACTCATCGTTATCATAACCGCACCCCCGTTTTGCTCTGTTTATGCCTTCTTCCCACTTTGTTCCTGCGTTGTATGACGCACAATCATCTCACCGATTCCCATCATGATAAAAACTATGGGTGTGCAGATACACTGCTGGTAACAGAAGAAATTGTGTCCCATATAAGCCAGTGTCGCTGCCAAAAAAGGAATTACCGCAGGTTCTGTTTTTCCTATTTTACCCATGCGGATAATCACCGTCACAAAAATTCCGATATAAGAAGCCACGCCCAAAACACCTTGCGTAACCAACATATTCAGCCATTCATTGTGGGCACAGGCCAACTGAAGCCCCTGCCAGTAGGTATAGACCTCTTCAAAGCAATATTTATCCATACTGCAGGCAAAGCAATCTGGGCCCGCTCCCACCAATACATCCTTCAGGGAAGCATTTTTAAATGCCTCTATCGCCATCCTCCAGTTAAATCCTCTGTGGTTTCCCCACTGGTCATCAAAGCGGAAAAAGGAGATTTCGCTGACTTTTTGCAAAATTCCTGTTGGCGCAGCGTCTTCCTTAGATACCAGAATAATCAAAAGAAGCACCAGCCACACGGCAAGAACAGCCGCCCACACCATAACGCTCCGTAAAAACACAAACTTTCTTACAGAAAACTCTTTATTCACTTTACACACATAACGATACACACCGTACAACACAGCCACCGCCACAAGCAAAAACAGCATCAGTCCGCTTCCGGTTACAAAGGCTGTAATTGCTTCATCTCCGGTAATCAGAGTAATCTGTTTTTCCGGGAAAAGCAATCTGCAGATTCCGATAACTCGAAAAGATGCAAGGCCGATTAACACCGCTTCCAAAAAACGGCCAAAGGTCTGATTGGACTCCAGCGCAAACCAAAAGAAGGCCATTAGAATCAGGATAAAGGCAACGTATGCACTATCGCTGTTGGTGGTGGCCAACATTCCGTACCCCAGCGCCAAAAAGATTCCTGCAAAAATCCTTGCCCATTTTTTCTCATCATAACAGTAATAGAACATTCCTATCGGGAAAATCAAAACCGCATAACTGGAAAACCAGGTGGTCTGTCCCAGCGTGGATACAAATTTTTCGATATATTCCGGTCCGAGATCGATATACATTCCCAGGGGATCAATCAAAAATCTCTGCCAGATTCCAAGTTGATATGTAATCGCGGCGGTACCCAGCGCAAACAGAAGGGTCGTGGGGCTCCAACGCCAAAAACGCGAAACCAGAAAATAAATAATGACAAAGGCAAACTGGGACATCATTCCCATATACCAACCGTCGTATCCATAAAATGCAGTTTCTTTGTATTCGCTCAGTACAAAAGAGAAGTAGCTGAACACAAAAAATCCAACCGCAAACCAATCCGGATAGGAAAAGGTTCTGGCGATGATTGCAAAATTCATTTCCTTCCTTCGGGCTGCCAGCCAGGCCACCACGGTAAATAACATCGCCACCAGAAAGAACACGCTGACATACTTAAAAAAATGATATTTGGCATCTCCCATGTTGAAATATTTATTTTCATAATAGAGCGGATAAATGCAAAGCATACAGAACACATACATGCTGCACATAACACTTAAAATATAATCTGTAGTCTGCATTCCTGCCGATTCTTTGCTCTTATTTTTTTTCTTTTTTGCGTAATTTGCCATCTCCAACCTCCAAGGCAACAATATCCACTATCAATATAGCACATATTGAACAGGAACGCACGATTTCTTTTTCCATAACAACACATTTCATGGTACAATAAATATATGAATTTTTACCAAGGAGGCACCATGATCCACATCTCCGTATGCATTATCATGAAAAACGAAGAAAAGCACATCGGCAATTGTCTGGAAGCATTATCCAGGCATGGTTTCGGAAAAAAGAATCACAACCGCTACGGCGAAATTGTTGTGGTAGATACCGGCTCCGAAGACAGAAGCGTGGAAATCGCCCGGGAATACACCGACTCCATCCATTTCTTTGCTTGGATCAACGATTTTTCCGCGGCCAAGAATTTTGCCATTTCCAAGGCAACCGGCGATTATGTCTTAATCATTGATGCCGATGAATATTTGGAATCCGCCGACATGGAACAGATACAGTCTCTGCTTGTCGCCCACCCTCACAGCATCGGCATGCTCCTTCGTTCCAATTACGTGGAAGAAGACGGCATCCGCAGCATCCATGACGACCGGGTAGAACGGCTTTTTTCCCGCAGGGATTATCACTATCAGTATCCGATTCACGAACAGGTGGTACCGATTCAAAAGGAGCCTCCCGAAAAAACGGCTTCCTTAGCCTGCTATCCGATTCCGCTGCACATCATGCATTACGGCTACCTTCTTCCCAAGGAAGACCTTGATGCAAAAGCGCGCCGAAATAACGATATTCTTTTTGAGGAAATTAAAAAACGCCCGGAGGACCCCTATCTCTATTTTCAAATCGGTCAGAGCTTCATGCTGATGCGTGATCTTGCATCCGCGTATGAATGGTACAAAAAAGGATTGGCCTACGATGTGAATCCGCAGTTGGAATATGTGCAGATGATGGTAATCGGCTACGGCGAATGTATGCTTAACATAGGACTGGAAAAGGAAGCTTTGTCCCTTGCTTCCGTATACGACGACTTCTCCTTTACACCGGAATTTGTCTTTCTTATGGGACAAATCTACTTAAATAACAACATGTATATGCAGGCCTACGGCGAATTCCTCAAATGCCTTACCATGAAAGAAAACCGAACCCAAGGCGTAACTTCCTTCTTCTCCTATCATAATATCGGCGTGATTAACGAAATTCTGGGGAACACAGAAGGGGCAATTACCTTTTATAAAAAAGCAGGGGACTATCCCCGCTCCGTGGAACGCCTAAAGGAACTGGGCGCGTTGTAATATCCGCTTTTGCTAAACATTCAACCATAAATAAAAAGGAACCACACGGTTCCTTTTTCATTTAATAAAAATAATTTTTTCCCAAATATTCTTCTTTAAAAATCTGTCGATACTTATCGTAATACCACAAATTCAGCACCCCGTCCTCATGAATACACCAGGGTTTCTTCTGCTCCGGAACAACAATACGAAATCCTTTTTTCCGAAATTCAAAGCATTGGGAAATATCATAAAAATCCCAGCCATCAAACAAATCTTCCCGCCACAAGATATCCTCTTTGGTAACCATCATCAGACCGTCAACCGCTTCCACTTCCGTCATTCCGTCTTCTTTGCAATATTCGTATCCGTTGAAATCAACGTTTTGACTGTCCAGCGCATACAAATTACCAACCCGTGCACCGTGCCACATGATTGCGTCCGAGGGCAGGGACGGACTGCCCACCATTCCAATCATTCCGATTTTCCAATTTTGCTTAAACACCGTTAATATATCATTTAGAAAATTCGTGTTTATGATAAAAACGTCCTGATGCATATAAATTTTGTACTTTGCATCGGTTAAAGTCATCCCATAATTATATCCGGCCGCCATACACTTGGCACCACGAATCGGAAGAATCTCCACCGTATATCCGTCCGGTACTTTTAAACGTTGAATGTACATCTGACATTCATCAAAATACTGTTCATTATTAACACAGATAATGAAACAGAATTTTCGTTTGTTTTTTCCCATTTAAAAATTCTCCAATATCTCTGCTTTTTTTTGTTCAAATTTATCTCTTTGGTCCACGCTGCAGTTTTCTGCCATAACCGAAACCACAAAGAGCGCTTCCTTTACGCTTTTCTGTTCCAAATACAAATCCGCCAGCGTGAGGGCAACCTTATCCTTTTCTCCCGTCTTACAATCCAGCAAAATCTGTACAACCGCAAAAACCGTAAGTTTATGGGCACGAATATAGGTCATGGCCTCAACCAAAAGAGGTTTGGCGAGCCGAAGCTGCATCCTACGGAAGTAGAACAGCATCTGCTGATGAATCCGGTAATAATCATCAATGTACTCAATCTGTTCAAAAATCAACGGATATTGCCCGCCCCGCTCCATCTGATAAATCGTAGCTGCAGTGGAAAAAACCTTTAACTCATCATCCATGGAAACCAAACGCTCATATTCCGGAGTATTGACAATTCCCAAAATCGCATCGTAGGCTACTTCTCTGCGCTCCTGTAACTTCTCATTAATCCGGCCTTTCAGCGCACACACACCTGCACTTACCAAAGGTTTTAATTCTTTCCGTTCACGAAAAAGATTTCTGCAATAGTCTTCCAATAAATCCTCGTCCGAAATCCCCGGATTAGCGGCCCTTAATTCTTCTATATCGAGTTTACTTTCTATATTCACGTCTATCCCATTCCTCTCTTAATCTATTATACAATCGGTATAAAAGATTTGTAAATAGATACTTGCCTTGCTATAATGAAAGTAGCTTATTTACAAGGAGAAAACCTATGCTTTTTTCGTTTTGTCTGATTGGAAAAAATGAAGCATCACGCCTGGACAAATGCTTGGCGCCATTGCAAAAAACCGGCATGGAAATCGTGTTTTTGGACACCGGTTCCACCGATGATACCGTAGCAATCGCAAAGAAATATACGGATAAAGTTTTCCACTTTACCTGGGTTAATGATTTTAGCGCAGCCCGTAATTTTGCTGCCGAAAAAGCTACGCATGACCATGTTCTTTTCATTGACTGCGACGAATACACGGAGGACATCGATATTCGAAAAATAGGAAAACTGATTGACTCCTACCCCCACGCCATCGGACAAATCAAACGCCGCAATCTTTGCGAAGGTTCTTCCAATCCACTTATTTTTGTGGATATGGTGGAGCGTCTCTACTGCCGCAAAGATTTTCACTATACCGGGCGTATCCACGAACAGGTTACGCCGCTTCACGGCAACGAAATGCTCGCCTACGAAATTCCCCTAACCGTCTTTCACGACGGCTATTTTGGAACGCCGGAAGAACGGGCAGAAAAAGCCCGTCGGAATATCCTTCTTCTGGAAAAAGATTTGGAAGAAGACCCGAATGATCCCTATACCTATTATCAGTTGGGGCAGGCCTATGAGCTTATTAACGATCATGAAAATGCGTGTATTGCCTACGAAAAAGGCTGTTCCCTTCCCTGCGACAAAAGCTTGCCGTATGTTCACCTTATGTTTCTTGGATACGGTCATTCCCTGATTGCTGCCGGCAAACCGAAAGAGGCAACCACGCTTAAAGAGCGCTGTCCGTTTTGCAAAGACAATGCGGATTTCATTGCCATGCTGGGAGATGCTTATCTTGCAGCACACCAAATTCCGGAAGCAATCAAAGAGTATAAATATGCATTAACCCTTCCTCCTGCCAATACAGAAGGAACCAACAGTTTTTTATCCGCCCACAATCTGGGATGCATATACGAGGCGCTTGGAAACGAATGCGCTGCGCTCCGCTATTACAAACTGGCCGCGCCGCAAAATCCGCCTTCCCAAAATCGCTATGATGCCTTAAAGCAGCGTCTTTCCGTCTCCGACGTTTCCCGGGAAAAGCGGGCCTCTTTTTTGATTTTTTGTGATAACAACGCGGATAAACTTCCGCTGTTTTTGGATACCCTAAAGGAACAGACCATCGGACCGGAGCATCTGGAATTATTATTTATCGACAATCATTCTGACGACCAAACTTCGGAATTATTGTCACGTTTTGAGCAGGACTATCCGGAATCCGTTATTTTACTCCCTCTGGAAGAAAAAATTTCTCCCTTTGATGCATTTTCCATCGGACTTTCTTATGCATCCTGCGATTATGTCGGTTTTTTATATCCGCATAGCATACCTTCTGCAGATTACTGTCGGCATCTTTCATTGGCAGCCCGCACCTATTCCTGTGACGCGGCCTGTGCCAATGCAATACCTCCTGCTGCACAAGGCTTGGTATCCGCGAAAGAACTTTCTTTTATCCCAAGGTCCCAGGAGGAAAAGAAAGCCATTCTCGGCAGCGGCCTGATGACGCCTTCTCTGACGGGAAAACTATTCAAAAAAAATTTGGTAAAACCTTTGGTTTCTTCCGCTTCCCCATCCGAGGAAGCACTGACTCTGCTTCTTTTGCTTCATTGCAATAGTTTTTACTTTTACGGAACGGATTTTTTTCCTCCGCAAAAACCGATTCTACTCTTTAAGGGAGTGCATCCGACCTTAGACTACCTGGCGGATTCTTACAACGATGCGCTGCGCGACTTGGGGGAAAAAACAATTTTCTTTGATATGCAAAATTTTGAATCCTCTGCCAAAACGCTTCTGTCTCTGGGAAAAGAAGGTGTGCGCGCATCCATTGCATTTAATAACATCGGCTTCTCCCTTACAAAAAAAGACGGCGGAAATCTGTTAAAAGAGTTGAAAATTCCTGCCTACAACCTTTTGGTTGATCATCCGATGTACTATTTCGATACACTGAATGACGCCCCGGAAAACGGTCATGTGCTTTGCGCCGACCAAAATCATGTCCGCTACGTAAAGGACTTTTATCCCTCCGTTCGGCGATGCTCTTTTCTGCCTACCGGCGGTACACTGACCTGCGATTATCAGCATCTCCCTTCTTTCTCGGAGCGTCCGATAGACATTTTGTTTTTGGGCAATTTCAAGTCCCACCAAGACAAATGCGACACAGAAAACGCAAAGCAGTTGCTGGATTTTCTTAAATCTCATACAGACTATACCTTGGAAGACGCGGCGCGATTCCTGTATCCGGGCAGAACTTCCCGGCACTGCAAAGAATACATTGAAGAAAATCGCTTTGTGGAAACCCATCTTTGCAGTTTATATCGCGAAGAGGCACTTTTCCTGCTGTTGGAAGCCGGCTTCGTGGTGGAAGTCTACGGCAACGGTTGGGAGCAGAGCAAATGTGCTGCGCACCCGCGCTTTTCTTTGCATGCTCCGGTTTCCTGCCGCGATGGCCTGCGTTTGATGCAGAATGCCAAGATTGTTTTCAACAATTTGGCCTGGTTTAAAGCCGGTGGCTCTGAACGGGTATTTAATGCGGCATTGCAGGGAAGCATTGTCCTGACCGATTCCGGTAGCTACCTGGATGACATTTTTACCCATATGGAATCTGCACTGATTTACTCGTTGGATGATATGCAAAAAATTCCGCTTCTCGCAGGAGAACTTCTTGCCTCCCCCGAAAAAGCGGAATCCATTCGCAAAAACGCTTATGAAATTGTGACTTCAAATCACACCTGGCTGCACCGCGCAAAGCAGCTTCTTTCGATTCTTGGCGATACCGATTAAGCACCAAATGCAATTCGGAGCATCTCTTCTACTCTGTGACGGTACGTATGATGCTCCTTCACTTTTCGATACCCCCGGGCGGCAATTTCCTGCCGCTCGTTTTCATTTTCCAGATAATACCTTGTCTTCTCAAGCAAATCCTCCGGACTGTCAAAATACACATAATCCTCTCCCGGAACAAAGAAATCCAGGAAGTCATTTTGATAATTGGTGAGTAAAAAACCGCCGCATCCCATAATATCCCAACACCGAAGGGGAATTCCGGACACAATACTCCGAAGAGATATATTCAAATTTATTTTTGCACCTTTTATCGCGTAGGGAGCCGCATCATAATAATCGATCTTTCCGCGATTGTCTACGAGAGGTAAATTCGGCGTTTCTTCCGGCGTATACAATGTAACCGCAAACTCTTTCGAAAGTTGTTCCAACAAGTCGCGCCGCTCCAAAGCCGTAAGCTTTCTTGCCAAAAAGTAGTTAGCAAATACCCATTCGATATTTTCCAGTCCGTCCCCGTTTTCCATCATAGGGCATACCGCCTGCAACCGCCTAACAATATCCCCATGTAGCATTTTCTCCAAAACCGAAATACCGTACAATTTTTTCTGCACTTCCATAACTGCCTCAATATACCCGGATGCATACGGGTCCAAGCCATCCAAATGGCGGAACAGCTGATGTTTCTTTTCCGAATACATGGAACCAATCATTGCCACATCTGCACGGTATTTCTTTTCCTGTTCCGGTCCGTTCACAAAACCGTCATAGTACTCCACCGGCGCCGCCATGGGCAGATAGTATACTGTATTGACGCCCTTTTTACGCAGATTCTCGTATTCTGCTTTGTCAAATACAAATGCATAATTGGTTTCATACAAAATCGTCCGGGAATACAACTGAATATATGGGCTGTCATACGTCCAGGATAAATATTTCACACGGCAAGCTTTACAGGCGACCGCTGCCACCGGGAAGAAATTAAAAGAAAATACAAAATCCACCTTTTCCTGCATAATAAGCATGGCAATCTTTGTGGCCAATTCTTCACTTCGCCTGGTATTCTCCGTCTGCTGCGGAAACTCCATGGAGACAATGGCATATCCCGCATTTTCGAATTCTTTTTTTATGTATTCATTGCCAAAACTTTTCCACTCCAGAAAAAGAAGTTTTCCCTGCATCTTTATTCTCCCTTTTTGCATCTTTCCTCTTCTAAAATTTGCACTTTCTCCAGCATTTTCTCCAGAGAGTCACCGTAATTATATTTTTTGCACACCTTCTGATATCCGGCAATGGCAACCGAAAGTCGTTCCCGCTCATGGGTCAGATAATATTCCGCTTTCCTTTGCAATTCATCCAAATCACGGAAAAACACGATTTCCTTATCCGGCACGAAAAGTTCTTCCATTTCCTCCTGATAATTGCTCATCACAAAACCGCCGACAGCCATAATATCAAATACCCGCTGTGGAATTCCCGTTTCAATGGAGCGCATGGTTAGATTCAAATTAATCTTACTTGAGAAAAAAACTTTATACATTTCATCCTGATAATTTACCTCCGGGCAAACCTCCGTTTTCCCGAGTCCGGTGCATTTTTCCGGCTCCGTGGTGTATAATCTGGTATGATATTTTTCTGCCAAAAGCCGCAGTACACTTGTCCGTTCCACATTTGCAACGGAGGGCGCCAGCATCAAAACTTCAATCAAATACTTCCGGTCAATTTTATATTCCGACAAATTCTCTTTGTACATAACCTCATCCACATAGGAGCTTACATCCTCCGGCAATGTGCCAAAAATACTGTTTTCCTTTCCCCAGCGGCAACTTAGTTCCCGGACGACGTGAGATAATTTTTCACTCACTTCCTTTGGCGCATGCTCCATAAATTTGCTGTAATAATTCCGATGATACAATCGTCCCACAAAAGAAACGTCGGCGCCATACCGTAAAATATCCTCATCCAAAATCTGCAGAGCAGATGTTTGCGCTATATTTGCAGCCAAGGGCTGATAAAACACATTCGATATTCCGATTTCCTGCAAGCGCTTCAACTGACACCGGTCAAATACAAAAATATAATTGGTATCGTAGAAGGCTTCCTTGCGGTACAACTCTTTTTGGGGCGAATCGTATACCCAGGACACGTAAGGACGGTTGCATCGATGGCAGGCTTCCGCCACCGTCACGGAAAAATTCTGTGTCACCACCAGGGAATACCCCTGTACTCTGTTGCACAAATTCAGAATATCCTCTTCCCCGTATGACGATAAGTCCACCAAAACCCCCATCGGACATTCCACCGTATATTCTTTTTCCAACAAGCCCCATATGATATCTTCTTTTACAATTTTCGTAGAATGAAGATACAAAATTTTATCTGTTATTTTCATCTCTTACCCCGCTTATATCATTCTTTTTTCATTGTACCACAGGACCGGATTTTTCCCCATAGGGAATTCAATATAGTTGCATTTTTTCTTCTGCCATACTATCATTTAATAAATAACAAAAAGTGTCTTAAAATCGGAGGAAAATATGCCGAAAATCAGTGTTATCATACCCTGCTACAATGTAGCAAACTATATTGATCGTTGTTTAACATCCATTACCGAGCAGACTTTTGACATCCGTGATGTTGAGATTCTCTGTATTGACGATGCCTCCACAGACGATACCTGGGAGCATCTTGCCGCCTGGCACGAAAAGTATCCCGAGAACGTCCTTGCCATCGGATGTGAAGTCAACGGAAGGCAAGGGACTGCCCGAAACATCGGACTTCAATATGCTACTGCTCCTTGGATTTGCTTCATTGATTCCGATGACTGGGTAGAGCCGGATTACCTGGAAAAATTGTATGCTGCGGCTGTTTCGACCGACTGCGAAGTAGTCACTTGCCAAAATAAACGGGATTCTTCCGACACCCTCTCTTATTTTTCGGATCGTAGCACGGGAAAAGAAGACCACATGCTCTTGATTGATACGACAGAAAAAAGAAAGCATTTTATCCATATGGCAATGATGGGCTATTCCGCCTGGGGAAAACTGATAAAAAAATCGGTGCTTCTGGAAAACGAAATTTGGTTTCCGGAAAATCTTGCCTACGAAGATGGCTTTTGGGAAGTATTGATGCATCTTTACATCAAACGCGTCTATGTGATTGAAGAACGTTTATACCACTACTATGTAAATCCCACTTCCACCGTACTACAAAAAAACAATTACTATCATATTGATATGCTGACTGTACAGTTGCAGCTTTGGGAAGAATTAAAAGAACGTGATATGTTTGCACTGTATCATGATGAATTAGAATACGAATACTTGTTTTCCTGCTATCTGAGTTTCTTAAAAGTTATTGCTTTGCGTTTTGAGACGCCGCCCTACTCCCTCTACCAAATACTGCGGACGTGCACGCTTTCCATCATCCCGAATTATAAGCAAAACAAATATGTGCAGGCTCCCGATTTTTCGCCGGTCTTAGGGACTATTTTAGAATCGCTCTCATTGCAACTAAACAAAGCGGAGTTTTTGCAATTTGCAGAAAACATAAAAAAATTAAACATATAAACATTTTTTCCACCAAAAAAGGGGCTGTTATCCAGCCCCTTTCTATTTTTCTTTCTTCTAATTAACCAAGAAGTGACAATACATTCTGGTTAGACTGATTTGCCTGTGAAAGCATTGATGTACCGGCCTGAGCAAGAATCTGTGCATTAGAGAACTGCACCATTTCGGTTGCCATATCGGTATCACGAATCTGAGATTCTGCTGCTGTTGTATTTTCAACAACGTTGTCAAGATTCTTAATTGTGTGCTCTAATCTGTTCTGAATTGCACCGAGGTCGGAACGCTGTTTGGAAACGCTTGCCAATGCAGTCTTAATCATGCTGATTGCCTTCTGTGCATTAGTGTTGTCGGTACCGGAAACAGCTACTGTGTCAATTCCGATTTTAGACGCATTCATGCTGGCAATGGAAATACCAATAAACTGCGCTGCTTCTGCACCAACCTGAAGGTTCTTTGCTGTGAAAGTACCATCCAAAAGGTTCTGCTCATTGAAAGTAGTTGTAGATGCAACTCGGTCAATTTCAGAAACAAGTGCCTGAACTTCGCTGTCAAGGTATCCACGGTCAACACTGGTCATGGTGTCGTTCGATGCCTGAATTGCCAATGTGTTCATTCTCTGAAGCATATCATGTACTTCTGCCAAAGCACCTTCTGCTGTCTGCACACAAGAGATACCATCCTGTGCATTTGCGGAAGCCTGTGTCAAACCTTTGATCTGACGTCTCATCTTTTCACTGATTGCAAGACCTGCTGCATCATCTGCTGCACGGTTAATCTTGTAACCGGAAGAAAGCTTTTCTGTGGACTTCGCCTGAGCGGAAGTTGTGATTCCTAACATTCTGTTACTGTTCATTGCTGTTAAATTGTGCTGTACTACCATAATATAATCCTCCTTGAAGTTAAGTATGTTACGGCATCCCTACCGTTGTTTTATTGTTCTCCGGGATTTTATTTCCCTTACTTGATATATATATCGGATGGTGTTTTGTAAACTTAACCCCTAAATTGAAATTTTTTTTAAAAACTTTTATCCCCATTCGCTTATTTGTAGACAGCAAAAGAGCCATCCGAAGATGGCTCCTTTATGGTAGAAATAATTAACCGAGAATAGAAAGTACACTCTGGTTAGACTGATTAGCCTGAGCAAGCATTGATGTACCAGCCTGAGCAAGGATCTGTGCATTAGAGAACTGAACCATTTCGGTTGCCATATCTGTATCACGGATCTGAGATTCAGCTGCTGTTGTGTTCTCAACAACGTTGTCAAGATTCTTGATTGTGTGCTCCAGTCTGTTCTGGATTGCACCAAGATCGGAACGCTGTTTAGAAACGCTTGCAAGTGCAGTCTTAATCATGCTGATTGCAGACTGTGCATTGGTGTTGTCTGTACCGGAAATAGATACGCCATTAATACCGATAGCGGATGCTTTCATTTCACCGATAGAGATACCGATGAACTGACCTTTTTCTGCACCAACCTGGAGGTTCTTTCCTGTGAAGGAACCATCCAAAAGGTTCTGCTCATTGAAAGTAGTTGTAGATGCAACTCTGTCAATTTCAGAAACGAGTGCCTGAACTTCGCTATCGAGGTATCCACGGTCAACACTAGTCATAGTGTCGTTAGATGCCTGGATTGCCAATGTGTTCATTCTCTGTAACATGTCATGTACTTCTGCCAAAGCACCTTCTGCTGTCTGTACACAAGAAATACCATCCTGTGCATTTGAAGAAGCCTGTGTCAAACCTTTGATCTGACGTCTCATCTTTTCACTGATTGCAAGACCTGCTGCATCATCTGCTGCACGGTTAATCTTGTAACCGGAAGAAAGCTTCTCTGTAGACTTCGCCTGAGCGCCTGCTGTGATACCTAACATTCTGTTACTGTTCATTGCTGTTAAATTGTGCTGTACTACCATATATTTTTCCTCCTTGAAATAATATTTGTGGCTTCCTTGCCACCGTTATATGTTTCCGGCAGGTTTTCCTGCCTTGTATTATATATATCGGAGAGTTTCTCCAATACTTAATACCTTTTTTTAAAAAATTTCAAATTTTTTTAAATTATTTTTTCCGGTCCATCAACTGAGGGTCAATGTAGTTGATTTTACTCATGTTGCGATAATAGTTCGTCGCCACTCGGGTACTGACCCGGCCCTGCTTAATCTTATCTTTCTCCTGGCTGAACTTCATGGTAATCTGCGCTTTGTTCCGCTCTTCCATAGCCATAAGCGATGTACTCTTTTCCGTCACCGTCATAATCTGCTGTTGAAGTCCGCTGATTTGCTGACGGTATTTTGACCGGTTCTCACTTAAACCTTCCCGAATACGTCCGTACAATGCGTCAAATCCTTCTTCCAACTTCTGTACTTCTGCTATCAAGGTTCCTTTTTCTTCTACCAAATGATCAAAAGCATCCCAATCCACCGCGCTCTCCGCAATCAATCGTTCCTGCTCTTTGGTCTTTTCGGAAAGTTCATCCAAAAGCTTACTCTTCTTTGTCAGGCTGTCTGACAACATCTGTAAATACTGTTCCATAGCAACCACTCCGTCTTTCTCAATAATCGGATTATCTAGCTTTACGCATAACCTCTTTCCAATTATCTCTCACCGAACGCAAATGCATCACAACTTCTTCCATAATCTCTTTGTCTTTTGACATATTTGCTTCTACCAAACGACGATTCAAATAGTTGTAGATATTGTCAAAATGCTGTGCCACTTCGTATTTATGGTCCAACGTAGCCTGAAATTCTTCAATAATTCTCTGGACCTTAACGATATTAACATGGGCTTTTTCAACATCATTTTGTTCGATTGCCATAATCGCAATGTTTCCGAATTTAATTGCACCTTCATACAGCATCAAGGTAAGTTCTGCCGGCGAAGCCGTCAAAATCTTGCTATTTGCATATTGTGCATAAGGATTGTGCATAGCCATCCAACTATCCTCCGTGATTGTTTTATCTTGTTATATGCTTTTGCTATCTTACATTCCAAGCATGGAAGAAACTGCGCTCTGGTTAGAGTTCATCTTGGACAGCGCAACTTCCATCTGGGAGAACTGCGCATAGTAGCGGTCTTCCATATCGGTCAGTTTCTGTTCCAACTCTGCAATCTTCTTTGTCCATTCATCATGTTCTGTATCCAATTGCTTGTCATTGTATACCTTATAAATACTGCTGAGCTTTGTACTTCCCATTTTGGAGTACAAATTCGTATAAAGGGACTGGGATAACTGCTGGAAGAATGAGGTTACGGCCTCCGGATCAGAAGCAATCATCGCTTTCAATTTGTTCGCTTTTGACGCGGTGTTGGAATCATCCTCATCACCGTCAATATGAAGCGCATATCGTTCATTCTCTTCCGCTTCAAAATATCCCATGGTGGATATTCCGAAGTCAGACAAATACATCTTCTTGCCGTTTACTTCAAATCCCTGGGTTGTTGTATTGGACATTACCGACAATACATCATACAAGGTATCATCATTCCGAAGAAGTGCACCCTTGATTTTTTCTTCCCAATCTTCAATCTGGGATTCTGTCATAGCTTCCTTCTGCTCATCCGTCAAAGGATCATATCCTTTTGCCGAAGCTGCATTGTAAAGTTTGGACATCTCATTAACCAGATTGTTGTACTCTTTCATCATATCCTTTACAACATCGTATACTGCATCGTAGTCACGACCTGTTGTAACGGAAATCTGTTCATCGGTATTTTCCGGTAAATAGTTAATTGTATAAGTAGAACCATTAATATTGAAGGAGTTTGTATTGGATGTAAATTCCGCTCCGTTCAAAATCAGTTTTGCATCTGCACCGTCAATCTTTACGGCATCGCCGCCCTGTGCCTTGGTCGCAAGTCCCAGTTTCTGAAGTGCATCCAAATCACCGCCCAGGGAAAAATCTTTCTCCGTACCGGTATTTTTTGCACTCAGGAACAATCTCTGGTTCTCTGTATCAAAGTTTGCGTTAACGCCGGCCTTCTTCAAAGCATTTACCAGTTCATCCATGGTATTTACCACGGTTGCTCCATCGGTAGCTTCTCCGCCAATCTGAATGGTCTGTTCCACACCACTCTTATCCATATAAGTAATCTTCTGTCCGGCAGCAATCCCCAGCGTCGCACTCAAATTATCTGTCCCCTTGGTAATTGCTACCTTGGAACCGGTCAAATAAGCAGCCTTTGCCGTTTCTTTAATCTGCGCTGTCTGCACACCCATAACCGCATTATCCCCTGCTACAACAGAAAGGGCATCGTTGGATGTGGTCACCTTTGTTTTGGAATAAGCGCTTGCAAGACGATTGGTGGACAGGGTCTTGGAATAAAAACTGTAAATCTTGGAGTTCATATCTTTCCAGGCATCCTGCGTCCATTCATTAATCTGCTTGCCGTTTTTCGCCTCCTGTACTCGCTTGCTGGCTGTTGATGTATAGGCAGAAATAATACTCTCTGTATCCAATCCGGAATTAATACCGGTTGCACGAATCAATTCTGATGACATACTCTCTACCTCCTATCTCTTTTCGTCAACAAACATACCTGCCATTTCCCATACTTTGGCAATCATATCCAAAGTCTTTTCAGCCGGTAATTCTTTAATAACTTCTTTTGTCTTCTTATCTACAATGCGAATGGTAATTCGATTGGTTTCCTCGTGAATTCCGAATTCGGACTGCACGTTGGACTGGGTATTTGCGGATTTTTTATTAATCTCTTTGATTGCGCGGCGCATTGCCTCACTGTCAAAACTACCGGAAGACTCATTACCGCCTTCGTCACCGGACGGATTCTCACTTACCTTCGCTACTGCCAATGTCTGCGGATCTGCCTGCACTACATTAGGCTGTGTCTGAGGACCTTCCGTGGTCTCTACTGTTCGAACGGGCTGCGCATTCTGCTGCGCACCATACGTCATAATACTTCCAATTGGTTCCATTGCCATTGGTAATCACCTCCATGTGAATTTTCGTGAATTTCTCATTTACTCCTCTGCTACATAAGGGAGGGCATAAAAACAGCCACTCCATTTTAATCTATATCGACTAAAATTTAACAAAGTTAATACCTTTTTATAAAAATTTAATATTTTTACTGAAACAACTGTTTCAAAAGTTCCGGTGAAGGTTCCGTCATCGCTTCTTTGTTGGCTTCCTGAATCTGGGTATATACTTCCTTACGGTATACCGGCACTTCCTTGGGTGCTGCAATTCCGATTTTAACCTGTTCGCCCTTTACTTCCAAAATAGTAATTTCAATATCATTGTTAATAACAATAGCTTCGCCTTTTTTTCTTGATAATGCCAGCATATTATTCACCCGCCTTCCCTTCGTTTTTCTTGCCGTTCAAAATGTCGTAAATATAATATTTTACCGGGAAGTCCTGGTCAATAATTACCTGACATGCTTTCCTTGCTTCTACATTGATAATCATGGGTGCCTTCAAATTCACACTCATTTTGGTCAAATCCGAAGGTACGGTAATGGTTACCAGCACCAGTACATCATCCAAGCCGTCGATTGTTTTAAGCAAATCATCATCCACCTGGGGATTATAGTCGGCTTTTACCGCCAAAGGATCGATTACCGGCATTGCAAAATTCGGTTCCTGCACAGACTGCATCCAACGGATTCCTCCCTGGTTACCGCTCTCGGAATCATGCATAAGTGCAAAATCCTTTAACTCCGGAAATCCTACGATTCCAAGCGGAAAATGAATCAGTTTATCGTCGCTGATTGTAACTTCCCCAAAAATTCTAGTATTAATGACCATATTTTTTTCCTCCTATGTCCCACAAGATATTTCTATTATAACAAAATTTTGTGAATTATAAATAGTTTAACAAGGTTTTCTGAATCATTTCACTGGTTGCCATCAGAGCCGCTTCGTACGAAACCTGCGCACTGGATAAAAGCACCGCAACTTCCGTTTCATCCGCATCTTCGTTCTCCGATTGAAGGGTTCGGAATGTGGTCTTTTGGTCCGTCAGACGGTTCTCAATCAAATCCAGCTTCGCACCGCGGTTACCGACTACCGTTAACGCTTCATCCGTATCATCCAGATAAGACTGCATCTTGGTAATGTAATGACTGAATTTTTCCTGCAACTGGGATTTCATCAAAGTAACTGCCTTATCCGCTGCAGCCAAATCTTTATTAATCAGAGCAATCTCATCTTCCGAATAACTGTCGGTATCCTTTGCCATTCCTTCCAATTTTACCAAAACTTCTTCTGCCGCCGTAAGCTCATTGGCATACTGAATCAGTTCATCCACATCCCGGCCGATGTCATGCTGGAAAATCTCTTCCGCATAGGTATTTACCTGGATTTCCTGATTGAATCCTACCTGATAGGCAATTTTCTGGGAAATACTGTTGTCCGTCAAATAATCCGGATTGTACTCTATCGTATTGCCCTCTTCATCCTGGGAAGTACAGTAAAAATAATGCTGCGGACGCAAATCCGTAGAAAGCCAGTCGGTCTTATCATAGGAAACCTGAATGTCACCCTCGTGGTTCTTTATTGCCTCGTACATATTCGCACCAAACAAAACTTCTCCGGTGGAAGGGATGAATACCACTGCATCCGGATTGGTCGCCGCTTCATTAAATGCCGCATCCGTATCTTCCATGGTAGTCACTGCATAATCAGTACCGCCGATAGATAAACTTTGCAATGTCTGTCCGGCATCCAAATTGTTGTAAGAAAGACGCACCCGATAATAATCCATGGATGCAATATCCTGTTCCACAATCGCTGCATCTCCGCCCTGGGCATAGTTTGCTTCATCAATTTCCGTAAGATTTGCGGTATCAATATAGGTTTCTTTTGTAATATCATTTTCATTAAACAATTCGGTTACGGTAAATTTCTGCGTAGTATCTTCACCAAAACTAAGAGAAGTATCGGTACGATATCCCGTAAAAATGTATCTGCCGGCATAATCCGCATCGCCGGTGGCGTATACTTCATTACGAAGTTCTTTCAAACTGTCAATAATGATCTTTCTGTCTTCCGTTGTCAAGGTATCGGAAGAACCTTTTTCACATTGTTTAATCATATCCTTAACCACTGCAACGGTGGTTTTTACCGCACTTTCCGTAAGTTCCAACCAGCTTCTGGCATCGGACACATTCTTATCCACATATTGACTGACCTGACTTACGTCACTTCTGAGACGAAGTGCTCGGATGGCAACCACCGGATCTTCGGAAGGTCTTGCTACCTTCTTACCGGTTGCCAACTGGGTATTGAGCGTGTCCTGAAGTGTTTTATTTCTATTTATGTTGGTAAGCGCATTGTTCTGCATTACTTTATTGGTAATTCGCATATGTAACCTCCTTCGCAAACACTGCTGCTGAAAATAACTCTATAACGTATATCGGCTGCGGCAGTCCTTTTCATAACCGCCACAGCCGAATTATTTTGCTCATTTTATGTTTTATACACCGGTCTGTAAAATCAGACGGTCATATACTTCCGACAATACCTGAATCATCTTGGAAGCCATATTGTACTGCTGCTGGAACTTGGTAAGATTCACCGCTTCCTCATCATTATCCACGCCACTGATATTAAGACGCTGATTGGAGATGGAAGATTTCAACACACGGTAACTCTCGGTGAAATTATTGGCTCTTTCTCCGTTCATCGCCACATCCGAAAGCATACAAACCAAATACTGATCAGCTGCGCAGCCGCGGAAGGTCATTTTTTCTTTGTTGGTCTTTAAGTCAATCAGTTCCAACACAATGTCATTGTCGTCCACACCGGAATACTGGTCCGAACGGGTTGCCAGCTTATTAGGATCCAGATTAATCTCGTGGGCAATCTTCAAATTACCTGCATTGAGACGGTAATAACTGTCGTCTGCCACATCCACGGTAATCACATTGCCCGCCGTGCCGGTGGGTTTATAGGACACTCCGAAATCATACTCTTTGCCGGATACCGGGTCAGTTCCCACAAAAAGATTTTGTCCCTGACTTCCGTCATTCAAAACGCCGCCCTGCAAAATGGTATTAAACTCTCTGGCAAAGGTACGAACCCATTCATTCATCTGATTAAGATAATACGGAATTCCCTGGTACTTAATCTCCGCGCCAATGGTTGCTTCCTGTAACTTGGTAGCCGCGGTCTGATTAATCGTATTGGTTCCGTTCTCCTCTTTGTCCAGTTGAAACGTATAGGTACATTCGCCGGTATCTTCGTTCATCTCAAAGGACCAGCTCTCATAATAAAACTGGTTGTTTCCCACATTGATAATACCGCCGTCTGCCGGAAGATTACTCTTATTTAAATCCAAAAGATATTCCGAATCCACGGATACGGTAAAGGACTGCGCCTCCACATCCACACTCGTTACGGTTCCGTTAAAATATTCTCCGTTATTTCCGTCACGCATCTGTACCAGACCACTGAGCTTACCACCCACAGAAGCGGAATACATATTCAGCATATCACCCTTATTCCGATAATCCGCTACGGTCCAGGTATCGTCCATTTTAAAATATACATCATACATTCCCGTAACATCAGAAAGATTCGTGCTTTCATCCGTATCTCTGGGAATACAGGTCATCGTCTTAAAATCACTTCCGTCCACCAGGGTCTGTCCGCAGATTTCCACACGGTATCTGGTTCCGCCGGTTTTTCTGGAAGGGTCATTGGTATCAATGATATCCGTCTCGGAAACATTGACATCTACGATTTCCGACAACTCATCAATCATCAGATCTCTCTGGTCACGAAGTTCATTGGCAATCACTCCGGAATTCATTTCAATAACATTAATCTGCTTATTCAGCGAAGCAATTTCCTGGGAAAGAGAATTAATCCGGTCCACATTAATCTTAATCTCCTGATTAATGTCCTCCTGAAGTTTTTGCAGATTAGTGTACATATCATTAAAATATGCGCACAGATTTCCCGCATAACCGATAGCCTGCTGCTTCACCGTAGCATCATCCGCATTTTTGGCAAGTTCCTGCATCATGGAATAAAAATCTTCAAAAATGGTGGTAAATCCCTCGATGGTGTCATCATCCGAATAGTACTCTTCGATGCAGGCCATGTAATAATCCTTCACCTCGTACTCGCCGAGTTTTTGGTTGTTGTCCCAATATTTTTCATCATAGAACTGGTCGCGAATTCGCTCAATGGCCAATGTCTCTACGCCGGCTCCCACGCAACCGTAAGTGGTAAACGCGCGAATGGAATCCGCTGCCTGGGTTGTCACCTTCTGGCGGCTGTATCCTTCCGTTTCCACATTGGCAATATTGTTTGCCGTGGTGTTCAGCGCTGCATTGGCAGCCTGTAATCCGGTATATGATGTATTTAACCCTAAAAATGTAGAAGACATTGTATCACCCCTCTGTCATTTATGTACCAAATATTTAATACCCAAAATTCAATTCCTGATATTTAGGTTCCCAAGGTATTGATAATATGCTCAATGCACTCGTCAATAACATTGATAAAACGGCTGCTTGCATTGTATGCATTCTGGAATTTAATCATATTGGACAATTCCTCATCCGTCGATACGCCGATGGCTCCCTGTCTGGAAGCTTCCACGGATTCTACCGTCATCTGCTGGTTTTCCGACAACGTCTTGTATACGTTACCGGAGTTGGCCACCTGTCCTACCAGATTGGAATAATATTCCGAGATGGAAATGGAATTCGTCAGTTCCGGGTTCAAAACATATTCCTTTTCGGAAAAAGCTTTTTCCAAGGCTTTTGCCGTCTGGTAATCCACTGAACCGTCCGGCCGAATCATTCCCAAATGGGACGGGTACTGAAGCAACTCCTGATTCACCGTCAGATTGGAACTGGTGAACCAAGTTGCCGAATTGTTCGGATCCTCCGTTATATGCGTCCATGTGCCGGTTGCTTCGTCCAACTCGTATTCTTCACAGGAAATTCTTTCAAAAATCTGCAAAGGATTACCGTTAGCGTCACAAAGATATCCGGTGGCCGGAT
This sequence comes from Lachnospiraceae bacterium, assembly GCA_015057055.1. Taxonomy (GTDB): domain Bacteria; phylum Bacillota; class Clostridia; order Lachnospirales; family Lachnospiraceae; genus NK4A136. The sequence continues at coordinate 45,392 of SVFE01000012.1, forward strand.
CCGCATTATCATAAAGCACTTCATTTACCGCAGTAACCACGCTGTGTACCAGTCCGTCAAATTCCGCCATGACATTCATCAGCACGGAATCCTTGACCTTATCATAGGTTTCCTCCGTTGCCAAATCCGTGTAATCCGCTCTGTGATCTCCGCGGGCAAGCACCAAACCTTTCAGACCGCCCACATCGGTATCCAACTTCGCAGAAATTTCCAAATCCATGTTAAACGCCATCGCCGTTTCCGGACGGAATACCTTATTGCCTTCTTCATCATAATCAAATTTTGCACTGTCCGGCCAGAAGCAATCGTAAAAACCGGTTTCTTTATTGGGTTGGCATCCCATGTCATTGACACGGTCCATCATGACAAAATCATGACCTTCAATCTTAACCAGCACATTACCGAAGAAGTCTTCGTTATAAGAAATATTGCAAAGACCGCCCAACTGGTCCAAAAGAAGATTTCGCTGGTCCTTTAAGTCATTGGCATTTTCCACGCCGCCGGCTTCAATTCCCCGGATTTGCATATTCAACTGGTAAATCTTGTGACCAATATCATTCACCTGGTCCACACTGGTCTTAATCTTGTTATTTAATTTATCCTGGTAATCCGCAAGACCGTTGTATACGCTCTTGGCCGCTTCCGCAAACGTCTGGGAATACTGGACAAGCATGGACTGACACACCTCACTGCTGGGGTCCTTTACCAGTTCTTCAATTGCCGTCCAAAGTTCTGACATGGATTCATTAAAATTAGCCCCATCCATCTCGCCGAGGATTTCTTCAATCTCTTCAATACAGCCGTATGAAACATCGTAAAACTGCTGACGACCAAACTCCTCCCGGTAAGAGGCATCGATAAAACGATCTCTCACCTGTCTGACTTCTTCTATATAAACGCCAAGGCCTGTCTGCTTATAAGACACGCTTTTGACATCTACGGAGAGTGTATTATAATCTCTGGTCGCCTGTGAAACCTGCTGCCGTACATACCCTTCCGTATCCGTATTGGTTACGTTGTGTGCCACTACGTTCAGGGCTTCCTGACTGGTCTGCAACCCTGAGGTTCCCACATACAAATCGCCAAATAAAGACATACCTTCGTTTCCTTTCTGAATAATTACTGTTTTGCATCGAAGCGTTTCGTTCCGCTTCCCATAATGTTGCCGGTATTATATGCACCCTTGTTATAGTCTGCGGTTTCCGGTGCCCGGCGCATGGACTGCAACAAATTCATTTCAAACTCAACCATCTCCAAAGAGTTTTTCAAAAGTTCTCTGTTCTGGTCATTGACTTTTGCCATGTTGGCTAATGTTTCTTTCAACTTATCATGAACGGAAGTAAGTTTTTCTTTTTCCGAAGGGCGCGACGCCATCATCTGAATCAAATCCGCCAGTTTCAAATCCTCTGCTTTACGGTTGGTCACATTGGCGATATCCTCCATAATCTGCAGACGGGTCTTTTCCAATTTCTGGATTCTTCCCACAACTTCCTGTTCCCGGTCCGTAATCCCCGCAAGTCCGTCCAAATCACCCTTGATAATAATCGGTGTTTTTTCCTGAGACAACGAAATCAGAGTACGGTATTCCGCCTCTTCCTTTTCCAACACATCGATAATATTTTCCATTAAACTTGCCACGAATAAACCTCCTTTAGTCCGTCCTTAACTGTCTGTTTTCGGACAGAAAAAATGGTGTTTGCAAAGTCTCCCTTACAAACACCACGCTTACTGCTTATTTACCTTTGTGATTTAAGCGAGTGTCTGTGCAAACTTTTCTATCATCTTATCCGCAAAATCTTCCCCGCTTACATTATAGGTACCGTTCGCCAGTTCTCTTTTCAGAGCTGCCACTTTATCTTCCCTAACGTCAGGAGAATTTGCAACTGCTGCCTTGGCAACCTGCATATCTCTTCCCGCACTGGAAATCTGAAGTTTATCTCTAAATGCAGCACCGTTGGATACTGATTTGTTTGCAGTAGGCTTCGAAGCATTATACAACTGTTGAATCTGTGAATATGCTTCAATTCTCATAATAATGTCCTCCTTCCGTGGATTTTCAAAATTATTTTCTTGTAATATTTATCGGCAGGGTTTCCCATAACTTTAGAGAAAAAATAATTTTTGTTTATTTTTTTCAATAAATTTTCTATAATCAAAAGAAAGTATAGGAAATTTGTATTAATACGCTATGATTTAATAACACTTAAACGGGTGGATGTATGAAAATCCCACTGCGCTCATCGCTAATGTGGGATTTTCATATACCCACCGGTTTCGCCGGTATAACAAAATCTACAGACCAATAAGAAAGGGATTCCATCGCTATGAAAATCTTATTTTATCGTTATGGCAGCATATGCGAGCCGGATATAATCGATAGTTTTAAGAAAATGGGAATCGAGGTTCTGGAAGAAACATCGCAAATAAGCAATAAGGAAATGCTTCCTTCCCAAACCGTTACGGACGTTTCTTCCATATTGAAGAAACACACGGTTTTATTTGTGTTTTCCGTAAACTTCTTTCCTGCAGTCTCCGATACCTGTGAGCTTTTCCGTGTCCCTTACGTCTCCTGGACCGTGGACAGCCCGGTAATGGAACTGTTTTCTCCGGCGCTTTCCAATAAATGCAACCGCACCTTTTTATTTGACCGGGCACAGTACGAATATTTTCGGCCAAAGAATCCGGAAGGCATTTTCTATTTGCCGCTGGCTACCAATACCGAGCGTTGGGACAGCGTCATCCGTAGTGCCTCCAATGCTACCCTCCGTCATTTTTCCGCCGACCTCTCTTTTATCGGCTCGTTATACGAAACCAAAAACCCCTATGCCAAAATTTCCGGATTAAGCGATTATACCAAAGGCTATATCGATGGCGTCATCGAAGCCCAGATGGGAATTTACGGTTACAATTTTATCGAATCCATGTTGACTCCTGCCGTAATGGAAGAATTTTTCCAAAAAGTTCCGGACTTAACCTGCAGTCCTTACGCCGATACGCTTTCTCCCGGCTATGTTATGGCCAATCATTTTATCGGCATGGAACTGGCCATGCGAGAACGTTACCGGCTTTTAGGGCTTTTGTCCGAACAGTTTGATGTATCCCTCTATACCTTCAGCGATACCTCTTCCATTCCCAAAGTTCATGCTAAGGGCGGGGCAAAAACGCTGACGGAAATGCCCCTCATCTTCCATCAAAGCAAAATCAATCTGAATATGACCATCCGCCCCATCCAGACCGGTCTGTCACTTCGGGTCTATGACGTCTTGGGCTGCGGAGGATTTTTACTGACCAATTATCAGGCAGAGCTTCCGGAGTATTATGAGCCGGGCAAAGAAGTGGAAACCTTTTCTTCCCCGGAAGAGCTGGCGGATAAAGCTGATTTTTACCTGCGACGGGAGGATGAACGCAAAAAAATAGCACGGCTGGGCTACGAAAAAACCAAAGCCATGCATACGTACGACCATCGGATTGCGGAAATGATACGGATAATTCACGGAACGCTGTGACGGCGTCTAAAAAAAAGAAACAAAATAGAAACCACGGAATTTCCACTGCGCTCATCACTAATGTGAAAATTCCATGGTTTTTTGTTTTTTCTACTACCATCACAAGTCCTCACGGTACCCTTCCGTCATCTCTTCCTGTACAATGGCAAGAATCTGCGCTGCAGATAATTTCGCCTGATATTCTTTGTTCTGGAAAAACTCTGCACCGGGTTCCACGGTATGTCCCTTTTCAAAAGAAATCGCCGAAAAATCTTTTCCCAGCCACATAATGTCACTTTCCGTTATGGTATTGGGGTCAAAATACTGACCCGCATTACGAAAGGACATCCATTTGCGAAGCCGGTAGCTTTCCGGATATTTTTTTACCACAAAGGTTCCGAAGGTTTCAAATTCACTAAAGGATGCTTCATTGAGCCTCGGATTCCCGATGCCGCGTAAAATCCGTTCATAAAACGAGGTCCCTAAAAGCGCCGGATTCTCTGTCAGCACCTGCAACATCTCTCGCATATACTCACTCTTAATCAGCATGTGTTCGGAAATAAAAGAGGTTTGAATACATTTATCCATCCCGGAAAAGAGTGCTCTCATGGAAATGAAATAAGGCTCATAATATTCCGTCTTCGTATCAAAGTATGCAACGCCGTCCGGAGCCTGCATGGCAATCGGACGCACGGGAATGGTATCGCCGTCCCACACCAGGTAGTACTCGTCCTTCGTATGAAGCGCATAACTCATTTTCAAAAACTGCTGGTAATACCATCCTACAAATCCGCGGGCAACCTCGGCCCTCGGGAAAATGTCCCGGATAATATCCCGCACAGCATCAAAAGGCACCAGGGAGTCTTCATCCAACCACCCTGCTGCCTCCTTCGAAATTCCGAATTTTTCTCTCCATGCATCCACTAAGGGCTCCAATTCCTTGGAGCCCACAAACCACAAACGCTTTACCGGAAGGTATTTCAGCATATAGGGATACAAATGACACAGCCTGGTAAAATCCTTCGGCGTAATCAAAATCAATGTATTATACTGCTTCGACATATCCCATTCCTTTTTTGGTTTCAACTATTTTTCTTCTGCCGTATCTTCCAACATGGATGTACAATGTCCGCAACGGGTAGCATCCAAAGGAATCTCGCTCTTGCAATAAGGGCATTTCTTTGTGGTAGGCTTTGCCTCTTCTTTCTTTTTGAACGCATTTGATGCTGTATTGATTGATTTAATCAGCAAAAACACGATAAATGCCATTAAAGCAAAGTTGATTACTGCGGTGATGAAGTTTCCGTAATATAGAACAACGTCCTCACGAATGGTCCAACTGTACTGATTGAAATTCATTCCGCCAAACAGTCCCAAAAGCGGTGTAATAATATCATTTACCAAAGAGGTTACAATGGACGTAAAAGCACCGCCGATGATGATACCGACCGCCATATCCATTACGTTTCCTCGGCTGATAAACTTCTTAAATTCTTCAAAAAATTTTTTCATTGGTATTCCTCCGGATTCTATAATTTTCTCTGTTTATTATAGCTTGTCACAAGATATTGCGCAATTAATTTTGTCTCGGTTTCCCCGTCTTTTTACATTCCCACAACAAATCCGTTGGCATCAATCAGGAAAACCTGTTCCCCGATGGTTACGGTGGTGTTAATCAACATATAGCCGCCATTAGCCGGATCAAAGAAGAAGGTATTGCCGCCGATTTCTACAAAGCCTACGACCAAATGGCCATCCGTGGGATCGCAGTATTTAATTCCGCCGGCATCCGCGTATACCCCTTTGAATAACGTTCCGTCCGGATTGAAATAATACATGTTTTCACCTACGGCAACCCAACCCGTCTGCATTTTTCCGGTGGCAAGGTCGAAGAACCAGGTGTTGCCGCCGGCGCTCAGCCAGCCGCGGTGCATATTTCCGTTCTCCGGATCCAGATAGTAAATGCCGTCCGGAAGGGCAAGCCAACCGTAGTACATCTGGCCGCCTTCATTCATATAAAACGTACCTTCATTTAAATTCAACCAACCGGTCTGCAAGGTTCCGTCGATACTAAAGTAATATTTGAAGCCGTCAATTTCACGGAAGCCGACTACCATGTGCCCCATCTCGTCAAAGAAGTACATCTTTCCGTTTTCCGCATACCAGCCTTTCATCATGTGACCGTCGAGTTCGGAAAAATAGTACGTTCCTTCCGGCGTGATATGCCAGCCGGTAAACATCTTTCCTTCCGCGTCAAAGAGATAATGCTGTCCCTCGATTTCAAAAAGTCCGGACTTACGGATTCCGTCGGTTCCAAAATAGTAAATGGCGTCCCCTACCGGTCTTAATCCGGTACTCATCACGCCGTCCTCGCCAAGATAATAAATCGCGCCGCCAAGGTCAATCCAACCGGTACGCATTACGCCGGTTACGTCGCAGTAATATCTGGCACCGTTGTAATCAATCCAGCCACGCTGCCAGCGATAGTTAAGGTAAAAATAGGTGTTGCCGCCACGCTGTGAAAAGCCGTTGGCAACGATAAAAGAATAATCCCGGTACTGATAATTCATATCTACCGCTCCGGCAATGCCCGGAATACTTCCGGTGCAACTATACTGCCAAAACGACGGCACGCCCGGATATTCACACTCCGCCGCATATTGTGCCACCCATACGTCGTATGCCACCGGTGCAATTCGGTTTTGGAACCAATATTTGCTGGCATATACCATGGGATAATATCCTGCATTTTCCACCGTAGCGCAGAAGGCATTGGCAATAGCCGCTAACTGCTCCGGTGAAAGATGTTTCTGACTGGAGTCCTCGATGTCAATGGCAACCGGGAACGTTACGGTATAATTCTGCAAAATTCCGATCACCGCATTGGCCTCCGCCACCGCTTCTTCCACCGTCGTTGCATAGGAATACACATACACACCGGTACGGATTCCTACCGCATTGGCTCCGGTAATATTTCTTGCAAAATACGGATCCACGCCGCTGTATGAGCTGTATGCTTTGATAAAAGCAAACGTTACTCCGCTGTTTCTTACCGCATTCCAATCCACGTTGCCCTGGTATTTTGACACGTCAATTCCCACGGCCCCTGCCTGCCCCGGCGTTACCGCCTTTGCATTCATCGGAAGCAGTGGCATGAGAAGCGCCGCGCATAACACGATGGTTAAAATCCGCATCATGATTCGTTGTTGTTTTTTCATTCGTTTTCCTTCCTTTTACATTTATGTATTATTTATTTTGTCTGTATCGATTATAGCATAAAGGGAGGGTGTC